>DMWU01000030.1:15103-23608 GCA_003483125.1 Erythrobacter sp.
CTCCCTATATGCGCCAACTCGCGCGCGATGACGTGATTTTTGCGCTTGGTCCCGCTGGTACCGGCAAGACCTATCTCGCCGTTGCGCAGGCCGTCAGCCAGCTCATTTCAGGCAGCGTGCAGCGCTTGATCCTTTCGCGTCCTGCGGTTGAAGCGGGAGAGCGGCTCGGCTTCCTGCCCGGCGATATGAAAGAGAAGGTCGATCCCTACCTTCGCCCGCTCTACGACGCGCTTTATGATTGCATGCCGCCCGAACAGGTTGAGCGGCGCATTGCCAGTGGCGAGATCGAGATAGCACCCATCGCCTTTATGCGCGGACGCACGTTGGCGGACAGTTTCATTATCCTGGACGAGGCGCAGAATACGACGCGCGAACAGATGAAGATGTTCCTCACCCGTTTTGGCCAGAACAGCCGAATGGTAATCTGTGGCGATCCCAAACAGGTCGATATTATCGGTGGCGATCGCCATTCGGGACTGGAGGACGCAGTCGGAAGGCTCGAAGGGGTTGAAGGTATTGCCGTCTCTCGCTTCACCTCTGCCGACGTTGTGCGTCACCCCATCGTGGGCCGGATTGTCGAAGCCTATGAAGGCAAGTCGGAGTAAGTGCAGCTCGATATCGACATCGAGGATTGGCCTTCTGGCGAATGGGAGGAACTGGCTGAGCGTGTGGCGAACGCGGTCGCGGAGGTTGCACCCGACCTGGGAAATTCACGGCTCAACACCAGCATTCTCTTCACCAGCGATGAAGAGGTGCACGCGCTCAATCGCGAATGGCGTGATCGCGACAAGCCCACGAACGTGCTCTCCTTCCCCATGCTATCGCGAGAGCAATTGCTAGATCTAGCGCCTGATGGACCGCCTGAAATGCTGGGTGACATCGCGCTTGCCTATAAGACTTGCGCATGCGAGGCAGATGAGAAAGGCGTCTCTTTGCAGGATCATGCAGCGCATCTGATTTTGCACGGCCTCCTGCATCTCGCTGGCCATGATCACGAGATTTCAGACAAGGATGCACAGGCAATGGAGGCGCTCGAAATAGCAGCCCTTGCCAAACTGGGCATTGCAGACCCATATAAGGACTGAGGTTAAAAGGAGTAACCACAAGAGGGCCATGCCCGAAATAGAAGATCCCGCCGGAGAGGCGGAGAGTAGCAGCGGGCTCTGGTCGAAGCTGGGGCCCGCGATCCGGAAATTCTTGAGGCTCGGGGACGGCGACCGTTCCCTGCGCGCCCAGCTCGAAGACGTGATTGACGAGCATGAGGATGAGAGCGGGCATACGCCAACGCCCGTTTCCACCAATGGCGACCTGTCTTCGCTTGAACGGCAGATGCTGCGCAACGTGCTCCACTTCAGCGAGAATGATGCAGACGATGTTGCCGTTCCGCGCAGTGAGATTGTCGCGGTAGAAGCCTCTATCGACTGGGATGAACTGGTCGCTGCCTTTAGCGGCAACGGCCATTCGCGCATGCCCGTTTACCGCGAAACCTTGGATGACGTGATCGGCATGATCCACATCAAGGACGTGTTTCCCTATCTCGCAGAGGGTAAGGATCCTCCGCGCGACTGGACCAAGCTTTTGCGCCAGCCACTGTTTGTGCCGCAAGTGCGCGGGGCGCTGGACGTGCTGGCCGATATGAGGGCAAAGCGCACCCACTTGGCGATCGTCCTCGACGAGTTTTCGGGTACTGACGGTATCATCACGATCGAGGATTTGGTTGAAGAAATTGTCGGCGAAATCGAGGACGAGCACGATGATGCACCCAAGGAATTGATCAATGAAGTGCGCGAAGGCGTTTGGGAGTGCGATGCCCGTGCCGAGTTGGACGATGTCGCCAAGATTATCGATCCTCGTCTAGAAGAGGTCGAAGAGGCTGTCGATACACTAGGCGGGCTAACATTCGTGTTGGCGGAACAGGTTCCCCCAGTAGGAACGACCGTGGAACACCCAAGTGGCTGGCGTATCGAGGTAACCGAAGGCGACGAGACCCATGTGAAGAGATTGCGGCTACACTCTCCGAAGGTGAAAAAAAGGCAACAGAGTCGGGCAGTTTGAAAAAATTGGTTCGAATTCTTGCATCTGAAACAAGCTAAGGCTCTATAAGCCGGATTATGCCGACCAGACGTCTTCCTCCCCTACGTGCCTTGGAGGCATTTGTACGCACAGTGCGGCTCGGTTCCGCTCGTGCCGCATCTGAAGAGATTGGTCTTAGTCCTTCGGCTCTTTCGCGCCGCATTGCCAATCTGGAAGATTTTGTTGGCAAGAAGCTGTTCACAAGATCGCGCCAGGCCATGCAGCTGACCGATGAGGGACAGGCATTCTACGAGGCGGTAAACCCGCATCTTGAGGCGCTTGCGCGTGCGGTCGAAAGCCAGTCTGACAATCTCTCCCTTTTGCGCCTTCACCTGGGCGTGTTGCCTCTATTTGGCAGCCAGCGGCTGTTTCCGCGGCTCAGCGAATTGCGCAAGAGGCATCCGCTGCTTCATATCGACATAGATACCGGCCCACATCTGGAAGATCGCGTCGGCGATACCCTTGATGCTGCGATCATCCTTTCGCGAGGACCGGATACCGACCTTCATGCAGTGCGGCTCGACCACAATATGGTCCATGCAATTTGCAGTCATGAACTTGCCGATTCTCTGGGCGAGGAACTGGATGTTGAAAAGCTCTCCAAGCAGACTTTTCTTATCCATAACGAATTGCCCGTGAGCTTTGAGGCATGGAAGGACGCACTGGGTACTCGTGACCTGGAGCCGGCGGCTATTGACCATTACGATTCGGGGCAGTTGATGCTGGCCGCCGCGGCGCAAGGTCTTGGCATTGCAATTATGCATGACGATCACCTGCGGCGAGCGGAAGACAGCCGACTCACCGATCTTTACGGCGTCGAAGTCGAAAGCCCTTACAGCTACTGGTTCGTATGTAAGCCGACTGCACTTGAGCAGCGGCCCGTCCGGCTTTTTCACGATTGGCTGATCCGTGCGGGACTTTGAATCTTCCGTGTAGTTACTCGATCGGGAAGTTCTTCTCCGGAGGATCGTACCGCACGGGCGCGACTGAGTATTTGAACTCACGTAAAGGCTTCCGCAAAATATCGATCAACTTGGCTTCAATCCGCTTGCGCGCCTCTGCACCGATTTCCTTACGGCCCATAATCTCACCAGGGCTGAACGGCTCGAGAAAATAGATTTTGAGGTTGTACCTTCCCCGATGCGACAGCACTCGCTTAGCGTTGTTCTCGCCGCCTTCTTCGCCGACCCAGCCTATCCATTCCGCGTCTTCGCCATAGTCCAAGACGACTGGCTGCACGAATACGCCGGGGGGCGGCGGCTCGAGAACGCGCAGCATGCTGGTTTTGAATGGCAACAGGGATTGCCCATCGGTCGTCGTGCCCTCTGGGAAAACCGTAACCGACCAATTATCTTCCAATGCTTCGCGCAGGGCATTGATTTGTCCCGCAACGCCCAAGCGGTTTTCCCGCTTTACAAAGACGGTTCGATTGAGGCTGGCGAGCCAGCCGACTATCGGGACCTCGGACAACTCAGCCTTTGAAACAAATGCGGTCCCGCTCGCGCCACCAAGGGCAAGGATGTCGATCCAGGATAGATGGTTGGCAATGAAGAATACGTCGCGCCGTAAGGGCGTGCCGATCACTTCTATGCGTGCACCACAAATACGCGCAGCGATGCCTAGGAAAATCTTGGGGAAGGGCGAGCCATAGGCAAGCGAACGAAAAATGTAATGGAGCGGAACCAGAAAGACGAGCGCAAAAACCATCGCCCCCAATCGGAAGGCGATTCGGAACCAGCCCGTCGGTGAAATTGGCGTAGTTTCACCACGAGCGGCAGCCTCGCGGCGCTCGGCATTAGTCTTCACGCGAGAGGCGGACGCCATAGAGTTCCATTCGGTGGTCGACCAGACGATATCCCAGCTTTTCGGCAATCTGGCGTTGTAGTGCTTCCAGCTCGGGGTCGACAAACTCGACCACCTTGCCTGTCTCGACGTCGATCAGGTGATCATGGTGTGCCTCGGGTGCAGCTTCATAGCGTGCCCGGCCATCCCCAAAATCATGGCGATCAAGAATACCAGCCTCTTCAAACAACCGCACGGTGCGATACACCGTAGCGATAGATATACCTGAATCTATTGCAGAGGCGCGCTCATGCAACTGCTCCACATCGGGATGGTCCTCGCTTTCTGAAAGTACGCGCGCGATCACGCGGCGCTGCTCAGTGATGCGCAGGCCCTTATCGGCACATAATTGTTCGAGATCTATTTTCTGCTGCAAGACCATCTCCGCTTGAAATGCACGATCAATAATAATGAGGCCGTGCGCTGTTCTCAAGTTATCGGGCGGAAATCAGCCCGCTTTTTTCTTTCTGCCGCGACGCTGGCCCGGCTTTCTTCCTAAGCCGATCTTCTTGGCCAAGTCACGCCTCGTCTCCGCATAGGCTGGTGCCACAAAGGGATAATCCGGCCCAAGCTCCCAACGCCTGCGATAATCATCGGGCGTCATCCCGTGCTCGGTCGAAAGATGCCGCTTGAGCATTTTCATCTTCTTGCCGCAATCGAGGCAAACAATGTGTGTTCGTTTGATCGAAGAGCGGACCGAAACCGCAGGATCAGGCCGCGGTTTATTTTCACCAGGTTCGCTTCCGAGCGACGATAGCGCGGCAAATACGTTATTGATCAGGGTTGGCACCTCATCCACGCTCACGCCATTATTGCTGACATGCGCGGCGACGATGTCTGAAGTGAGAGTGATCAACGTCTCCTTCATATCTGTTTCGATGTCTTCCATGAGTTCCTTGGCTCATTGCAGCGGATTCTTCCGCTTCTTTTGCTTTGTTATTTAGATGAGGCGTAAACAAGCAATTCGAGAAAGTCGACTTGTTACAATTACTAATAGCTATTGATTGGACAATGCAAAAGTAATCGCATCTAATTGTTCACCATTTTCAGTACGATAGTAGTTTTTACGTCGTCCAATCGGTTCGAACCCCATTTTGCGGTAGAGTTTCTCAGCCGGATTGTTCGCTCGCATTTCAAGGAAGATCTTTGCGATGCCACGCTCACGTGCATTGGCTGTAAGCAATGCGATGAGCCTTCGGCCAAGGCCTTTGCCGCGAAAATCCGGATGCACGGCAATCAGCAGCAATTCCTCTTCATCGGCCGCACTTCGGGTCAATATGAAACCTGCGCTTCGGATCTGATGCTCAGGGAGAATTTCTCGACCCTTTTCATCGATAACAACCGCACCGGTGTTTGGCATCACCAGTGCGTCAAGCACTTGGCGCCGCGTCCACCTCTCCCCCCAATATGGGTCGAAGGCGGCATCCATCACCGACATGATATGATCAATCTGATCCATCATTTCCCGGGTAATTTTGCGTCTGGACCCCTGCAATATGCGGGGCTGAGATCACTGCTGAAAATCTCGGCGGGCATAGTGGGAAGATGGCGTGCATCCGGGAGGGTGGTCATTGCCTTTGTGCCGGTATTCATTGCTGAGATTTCTTCGGACATTGTACCAGCGATCAATTCGCCGATGCATGCTTTGGCGGCTTCTATGGGCTTCAATGAAAGTGGCTCTGAAATCGGTAGGCCTTCGACATCGAAATTCTGCACGAAAGCCTCGCCATGGCCAGCTCGCATAGCGACACTGATTGCTGAATCAGGATGGGCGTGGCGTGCAGTTGCAGCGACCAGTGCCAGCGTGGGATAACTCTCAACTTTTGCACCCCAGGCAATGCCTAGCGCGCGTGCGGTGGCAATTCCAATTCTGACGCCGGTAAAGCTTCCTGGCCCGCGCGAAACAACAATGCGATCGGCCTGTCCCTTTTCTGGCAGTGCAGCGATCATCGGGACCAGGTGTTCGGCATGGCCACGACCGAGAGTGAGGTAGTCATGCGCGATCAATCTATCGCCATCAAAAAGGGCGACAGAACATGCTTCGCTCGCACATTCGATTGCCAGGGTTTTCAAATCCGCCTGCCTAATGGTTTCGTTTGCAATGCCGCGATGCCATGCCTTGGGCTAAAAGGGCAAGCTCACACTACGCGATTGAATTTTTTGAAGTCGGGTCGTGGGCTACGGCCAAAGATACTGGCAGGATCGCCATAGCCAATGGCGCAGATGAAATTGGTCCGATGGCGCGTGTTATCGGCGAAGAAGGCCTCATTCACTGCCTCCGGATCAAAGCCAGACATCGGCCCGCAATCCAGCCCCAAAGCGCGTGCTGCCAGCATCAGGTAGGCCCCTTGAAGCGCCGAGTTCCGGAATGCGCCTTCTTCGCGCCCTGTCTCGTCACCTTCAAACCAGCTTTTCGCATCGGTATGAGGGAAGAGCCAGGGAAGTTCCTCATGAAAGTCAATATCATAGCCTATAATTGCAACGACAGGTGCATTCTGAATTTTGGGCTTATTGTCATCCATCGCGCAGTCGGCGAGCTTTTGTTTTGCCTCATCGGATTTCGCCCAGACGATGCGTGCGGGCTGCATATTGGCCGATGTAGGCGCCATCTTCATGAGGTCATAGATTGCGACCAGTTGCTCGTCAGAAACATCCTTGTCGAGCCAGTCATTATAGCTGCGCGCCTCATTAAAGAGCTGTGCCAGAGCAGCATCGGAAAGCTTCTGGTCATGAAATTGCTTTGTCATGGTAATCCTTCGCAATCAGGATGGATCAGGCGGCGCGCACCTCAACCACCTCAGGCACATAGTGCTTCAACAGGCCTTCGATGCCGTGCTTCAGGGTGGCCGTACTCGATGGGCAGCCTGAGCAAGCGCCTTGCATGGTCAGATAAACGATGCCGTCCTTAAACCCTCGATAGGCGATGTCGCCGCCATCGCCCGCGACTGCCGGGCGCACACGCGTTTCGAGGAGTTCATTAATCTGGGCGATGATATCTTCATCCTCGCTATTTTCTTCAACCAGAAGCTCAACTTCTTGAGGCACCGAAATACCCGATGCGTCACCTCCAACGAACAAAGGCGCTTCCGAGACGAAATGGTCGAGCAGTATCGAAACGACAATCGGCTTGAGGTCATTCCAGCTGACTCCTGGGGCAGCAGTGACGCTTACAAAATCGCTACCAAAGAAGACGTTGGTCGTTTCACCGGTGTCAAAAATAGCTTGAGCGAGAGGACTTGCCTCTGCCGCTTCGGGCGATGCGAACTCGCGTGTTCCGGCCTGCATTACTTGCCTTCCCGGCAAGAATTTGAGGCTGGCGGGGTTGGGCGTGGTTTCGGTCTCGATGAACATGTTCTGCCATTTAGGGTGGCCGGTGCCCTGCGGCAAGCAGGCATTGCTTTTGCGTCATTCACTATCCCTTCACGCTTTGCCTCCTTATATGGGCAGCATGAAAGCATTCTCGCGCGCAATTTGCGCCTTAGCCCTCCTGTCCGCACCTTTTGCAATTCTATCTGCGCAAGATGGTGCGCCCGAACCCCAGTTCCTCCAATCGGAGGCTGAGGTTCCATGGTTATATCGCGGAAGCGATGTCCCGGTAGATCGCGAATGGCGCTTTGGTGAAATGGACAACGGGCTGCGCTACGCGGTGCGCAAGAATCGAGTGCCGCCGGGGCAGGTTTCCATCCGCATTCGAATTGATGCGGGCTCCTTGCATG
Organism: Erythrobacter sp.; assembly: GCA_003483125.1. GTDB lineage: Bacteria > Pseudomonadota > Alphaproteobacteria > Sphingomonadales > Sphingomonadaceae > Erythrobacter. The sequence continues at coordinate 22,735 of DMWU01000030.1, forward strand.
AAATGGACGACCAGCGCGGCTATGCTCACTTGCTCGAGCATCTCAGCTTCCGTGAAAGTAAGTATCTGGGGCCTGCAGAGGCTATCCCGACCTGGCAACGGCTCGGCGCGAGTTTCGGCAGCGACACCAATGCTGTTACTTCACCTACACATACGGTTTACAAGCTAGACCTGCCCAACGCGAACGCGGCGAAGCTTGAGGAAACCTTTAAGCTGCTCTCGGGAATGATCCGTGAGCCGGTGCTCAGCCAAGCCAATGTCGAGGCAGAGGTGCCTATTGTTTTGGCTGAGAAACGAGAGCGTGGCGGGGCCGCCGAACGGGTCGCAGACCAGACACGGCAGATCCTTTTTGCAGGCCAGCGCCTGGCCAACCGGCTTCCTATCGGGACAGAGGAGACACTTAAAGGAGCCACCGGCAAGTCGATCCAAGCATTCCATCAGCGTTGGTACCGACCGGAGAACACGGTGATTGCTGTTGCAGGTGATGCCGACCCGCAGGTGCTTGCATTACTGATTGAGAATTATTTCGGTGATTGGCGCGGGAATGGCAAGCAGGTCGATGCGCCCAATTTTGGAGATCCGCTAGCGCCAGCCGGTGCCGACCCGAAAAACCCGTTGGGCGAACTAGGGGTTGTGGTGGAATCCGATTTGCCGCGCTCGCTAACTTTTGCCGTGATGCGACCTTGGCGACCTGTGCAGGATACGATTTTCTATAATGAAGGCTTGCTGCTCGATGCGCTGTCCCAATCGATTATCAATCGCAGGCTGGAATCGCGTGCGCGCGCGGGCGGCAGCTACCTCTACGCCCAGGTCAGTCAAGACGATGTTTCGCGTTCAACAGATGCAACCTTTGTGAGCTTTGCGCCGCTCAATAG
>DMWU01000244.1 GCA_003483125.1 Erythrobacter sp.
GAATCAGGCTGCGTTCCACAGATAGCTCCGAGTAAAAATTGCTCAGCGCACTTGTCTGGCCCAGCGCCCTTAGCCTTTTATTGGCTTGGGGCGCGGCCAGCGACATAAGATCCAGAATACTGCCCAACTGGCTGGCAGCACTCCTGCTGGCCTTCGGGCTTGTGTTTGCGGCTATGTCCGGAGGGCTAGAGACATTAGGCTGGCACGCCGCGCATTCTGCTGTCGCGCTTGTTGTTGGAATGGGATTGTTTGCGGCTGGGGTCTTTGGTGGCGGCGACGCAAAGTTCTACACTGGGATGGCGGCATTCTTCCCTCTCTCAATGGGATTGAAATTACTGCTGTTCGTTGCAATTTCCGGAGGTGTATTGGCACTGGGTTGGATAATTGCACGCAGGATCGCGCCTACGAAAATGGGTAAAGACGAAGGAAGTTTTGGCAAATTGCCTTATGGTGTTGCGATCGCGACCGGCGGGATCGCATTAGCGTGGACGGCATCAATAGCTGCGTGACAGGCGCAACGAAGCAGGGCAATAGAAATCCATGAGCTACGCAGATGCGCCCAGCCGATGGAGTGACGTAGCCCATAATGGGCTGGAGAATTTGCCGCGCCTGGGACTGCTCGCAGCTATTGTGCTGGCCTGGACCACTACTCTTTCCTGGCCTCCCCCTCCGGCTGATTTCCAGCCCCGCGTAGATGCGGCAGAGACAGAGAATCCGAATTATCCATTGCGAATGCAGCTACCGGTTTCAGAGCCGGTAGAAGTTCAAGAACTGACTAAACTGGTCAAAGAACACAGTTCATTGGCTAGGCTGGACCTCGACCTCGGGGAACAGTATAGCGGGGCATTCGAGCGCGCATTCAGTGACTTGCTGGCGCCCGGCAAGTCGGTTGATCCTCCACCAGCACGCAATCTACAACCCGGCCAATTCCTTGAGCTAGACTACGATCTCGCTACGCTTGAACCGGTTCAGGAAACCTTCGATCCTGGCGACGGTAGCGTGACGGTGGAGAAACCCCTCTACGTCGACGGAGTAAGCACCGGCTCCGCAAAAATCCGTATCGAAGAAGGCGCGCAAATATTGATAGCCACCTCGGCGGTCGCCCGCGCATTGGGCGAAAAGACCGAGCAATTGCCCAGTCGTATCTCTGGTGCCTTGGCACAAGGGGATGGATTTATCCCGTTTTACGAGTTGCGTGGAGCGGGGGTCGCTGTCGAGTATGATCCGGTTACAGACCGCATTTCATTATCGATGCCATCATAGTGACGGTGGTTTCTTCAGCGAGGCTTCCAATCGCTGGCCAGCATCCCCCAAAGGTACTCGTCGCACCAGCCGATATGCGTCTTGGCGCTCTGGCGCAGGTGCCCCTCCATAGTGAAGCCCAGCTTTCGAAGGACGGCATTGGATGCCCCGTTGCGCGGGTCTGTATCGGCGGTAAGACGGTGGTGCCCCTCCTCCTCAAACAAGTAGCGCATTAGCCTGGCAGCACATTCGCTGGCGATCCCCTCGCCCCTACGACCAGCAATGGTGATATATCCGATTTCCGAGACCCTCTCGGCGACAGGTACGGAGACAAGACGAGCGACCAGATCGCCCGTCTTGTCCTCAATGGCTACCCACGTCCGACCATTCCAATCTGGATCACAGAGCCAGTTGGCCAATTCCCCTTCGCTTTCGAAAGCCGCCCGCAGCATGAACTTGCAATGCTCGGGATCGGATAGGGTAGGAAACAGCGCTTCGGTATCCGAATGCACAAGTGGTCGCATGGTGTACCGCTCTGTCTTCAAAATCGGAGTAGGCGCGGCAGGATCGCTCACGAGGTCAGATGCGCGACCAGCGCTTTTACCTTTTTCTGCCGCCATTGCGGCAAAGGTGCGACTAACCAGTACGCACGACGGCTCTCAGTCGGGCCTTCAAGGACTTGCAGTTTTCGACCTGCAACCGCTTCTTCCACCAATGGCAGCGGAAGGATGGTACGACCAAGACCCGCCGCAGCAGAGCTCAACGCCTGCCCGGGATTACCCGCGGTAATTGTCGGATTGGCGCCCTCTGGTAGCGAAGCACCGGGCCAATCGATCCATTGTTCTGCCGCCTCCTCAGACGCGACTGTAACGCGCGGAGCAGCAATCAGTTCAACGCCCTCCAGATCTCCCGGTCCGTCGATCAACCGCACAGCGAGATCCAAGTTGGCCTCTGTAAAATCCGCGTTCTCGTCCGCGACGAGGTGGAATTTTACACCAGGATTTTCTTCTTGATAGCTGGCAAGGCGTCGGCTCAGCCATTGCGCATAGAATTCGCGCGGGACCGCGATGGTAAAGCGATCGCTGGCCTGGCCCGCCTGCATTGCCTGCACGCTCTCTTCGAATTTGAGGAAACCTTCGCGCAGCGCATCAAGGCCCGCGCAGCCTTCCTCCGTTAGCTCCAGCCCCTTGCTAGTGCGGCGGAACAGCACCACGCCCAAATGATCTTCCAAGGCGCGAATCTGCTGGCCGACAGCTGCTGGCGTTACGGCAAGTTCATCAGCCGCGCGCGTAAAGGAAAGATGCCGCGCGGCGGCATCATATACGCGCAAAGCGTTAAGAGGCAGATGGGTGCGTTTCATGTTCAGGGCGATTTAGGGGCGCAACCACGCCGCCACAAGACCAAACTACCGAAGGGCAAGCAGGTTCAGTCCGCCGTAGCAGGGGCAGCCAGCGGGAAGAAGGGGATGCGCACTTCCAAAGGCGACCCATCTTCGCGATGGAATGTATAGAACCCTTCCATTGACCCATGCGGCGTAGCGAGCGGACACCCAGAGACATAGTCATGGCTTTCGCCAGGCTTGATCTGGGGCTGCTCGCCCACAACCCCTTCGCCATCGACATGATTGATCATGCCCCGAGCATCGGTGATGTGCCAGTGCCGCGAGCGTAACTGCAGCACCTCGTGACTGCCGTTCTCAATCCTTACATGGTAGACCCAAAACCACTTTCCAGCTTCGGGATGCGACTGTTCAGGCAAGAAGTTCACCGCAACTCTCACGGTGATGCCATCAGTGGTGGCTGCATGCTGGAACAGTTCTTTCATTGCCCCGATAGACTAGCGCGAATCTTGCCCTCCACAAGGGCAATCTGCACGAAATCCACCTCGATATTGCTTCCGTGCAACAGCTTTTGAAGGAGGCCGGAAATCGTGCTAAGCTGAAAACTTATCGAATAAAAAGATGCATCTGTGGTCGTGCTCGATTGATTCAATTGGGGGGACCTCATGCTCAAGTTTCTTGGGCTGACTGCACTTGTATTGGGCGTAGGCGGAATTAATCAAATCTTTCATAGTGATGAGCCGGTAGAGGGCCTTACTTCCTCCCAATTGGCTGCGCTCGATCCTACCGTTGCCGGGCGCAAAGCATGCCGAGGTATCGATGCCTTTGGAGAGATGCTCGATGCGCGCTTGGAACTGGCTGGCGAAAAGGCGCCGCTTCTGCTTTCTGCCGTATCGGCCGCAAACTTTCCCCTATATTCCGGTATTTCGCAGTCTGATGTGGGCGTGACGGGAATTGATGGCGAGGCTCGCAAGTATTTCGACCAGGGAGTTGCGCTGCTTTACGGGTTTAACCACGCTGCTGCCGCCCGCTCTTTCCGCAAGGCGCGCACATATGCACCCGAATGCGCCATGTGCTGGTGGGGTGAAGCCTATGCCCGGCAGAAGGACGAGGCGGGTTTTAATGTGGAACTCGCCTAAATGACGCGGCTCAGATCCGATCCAGGTGTGCTGGCAATGGTCGATGCCGGTTTCCCGGCGCCCAACATCATAGAGCTGGCCATGCATGTTGCCGAGGGACATAAGGCCTATGCGGAAAGCAAGTTCGCAGAAGCTATTCGCCACTACGAGGCAGTAAAGGCCATCGAAGCCACCGTTCCCTATAACGAGCCGCCTTATTGGTATTATCCGGTCTCGCAATCGTTGGGCGCGGCATATTACCGTGCGGGGATTTATCGTGACGCGCTGGGCGCATTTCGTGCGGCGATTTTCAAGGCACCCAATAATGGATGGGCGCTCTATGGCCTTGCCAAGACCAAAAAAAGCTAGGCAACAGGCGTGAGGCAGCTGCTGCCGAGGCTGCACTGGAAAACGTCTGGATCGGCAAAACCGCCTGGCTAAGGATGGACCGGCTCTAAGCACGGTCCAAAACAGCCAGATTAGGTGAGTTCTTCTTCGATCTGGCCGAGCCGTTCCTTGCCGAAGAACATTTCATCGCCGACGTAAATTGTCGGTATGCCGAATGTTCCCCGGTCGACTGCGGCTTGGGTGTTATCAACCAAGCCCTGCTTGATCTCGTCAGTCTGCGAGCGCTTGAACAGTTCTGTCGCATCAAATCCTGCAGCACTTACTGCCGCACCCAGAGCATCCGAATCTGTTACGTCGAGCCCTTCCTCCCAAATGGCGGGCAGCATAGCTTCAACGAATTGCACGCCGCGGCTATCCTTGTCCGCTGCGAGGAGCATTCGTTGAAGCGTAATCGAATTAAATGGAAAGCCCGGGTTCAAGCGATATTTGTTAAGCCCATACTTTTTGATGAAGCGCTGCATTTCAAGCATGGAATATTCATTCTTTCCCTTGATCTCTGCATCGCGGATCATTGGCGGGGCATTGCCGGTAAGGCGATGCATTCCGCCCAGGAATACCGGAATAACATCAAGCTCTGCGCCAGTTTTTCGGATCAGGTCGCGCAGCGGCCACCAGATCATGTAGGCATTGGGGCTGACAAAATCGAAAATCAGTTCGACGCGCTTGGTCATGTAATTCCCCTCAATTCTAGAATCCGGCCTGCTTGAGAGCCTGATCTATGTCCTCGATCACATCCTGAACATCTTCCAGCCCGACATTTATGCGGAGCAGCCCCTCAGTCACGCCCATTTCGGCCCGTGCCTCTTCCCCCATATTTGCATGTGTGGTTGAGGCAGGATGGCACATCAGGCTGCGCGCATCGCCAATATTATTCGAGATATCGACGAGTTCGAGCGCATCCAGAATAGCGAAAGCCTTCTCGCGCGATTCAACGTCGAAGGCGAAGATCGGGCCGACTGCATCCATTTGGCGTAGCGCGAGTTCATGGCGCGGATGGCTGGGTAGTCCGGGATGGAGCATCCTGGGAACGCGCGGCTCGACAAACTTGCCGAGTTCCAGTGCATTCTCACTTTGCTTATGAGCGCCCAAGCCAAGTGTCTCGAGCCCCTTCATCACCACCCATGCGTTGAAAGGTGCGATATTGGGGCCTGTATTGCGCTGGAATGGAAGGAGGGTTTCCTCAATCCACTCCTCACTGCCACAAATGGCGCCCGCCAGCACTCTGCCCTGCCCGTCCATCAATTTGGTGGCAGAGTAGGCGACCACATCGGCCCCGAAATTCAGCGGGCGTTGCAGCGCGCTGGTAGCAAAGGCATTGTCGACCACTGTGGTGATGCCGTGTGCCTTCGCAAGGTCGCAGACATATTGCAGGTCAACAACATCAAGCGTGGGATTGGCGGGGGTCTCGAAAAAGAAAACCTTGGTGTTAGGACGAATGGCCGCGTCCCACTGGGCATCCTCAGCACTGTCGATCACAGTGGTTTCAATGCCAAAACGTGGAAGCAGGTTGTCGACGAGCCACCGGCACGAGCCAAATGCAGCGCGCGCAGCAATAACATGATCGCCAGCAGAAAGCTGGCACAACAGGGCAGCCGTCATGGCGGCCATACCGCTGGCCTGTGCCCGGCAAGCCTCGGCCCCTTCCAGCAGCGCAATTCGCTCTTCCAGCATGGCGACAGTGGGGTTCTGCAGGCGCGAATAGGTCATACCCTCTTCTTCGCCCGCGAAACGCGCAGCAACGGTCGCCGCATCGTCATAAGTGTAGCCGGATGTGAGGAAGAGCGCCTCGCTCGTCTCCCCATGCTCGCTACGCCAGGTGCCGCCCCGCACTGCGCGCGTCGCCGGCCGCCAGTTGCGCGTCTTGGCGCGATCCATGCCCGTCGTCTTTCTCATAGGATTGGCGGTTTAGTCGGCGCTCTAACCTGCGGCAAGCACACAAAAGCTAAGCGGCTCCCAAATCCGCATTGCCCAGACCCGCGCGGGCAATCTCATCGCACCCTACCGCGCGGAGCATCAACGCGCCCTCAATCATGGTGAGCAGGTATCGCGCGCCGCCTTCGGGATCCGGATCATCTATTGGCAGTTGTGTCTTCATCCAGTTGAGCAGAAGCCAAATCATCGATCGACCCGCCTCGAGATAGCCGGGCTTGTTATGGGTCGCCCCTGCAACAATTTCCCACCAAAGCGCCATGAAAGGTTGCATTTCGGCCTTGGCGGTGAAGGCCATAACCCGCTCTAGGCATTCCTGTCGGGTTGTAACGCGCTCGCCCCCGAATGACTGGTCGATCGCATCTGCATAGATATCGGCAATGTATTCGAGGAGATCCTCGATCAGCCTTTCCTTGCTGCCGAAATGGTAGATCAGCATCCGATCGCTTGTTCCGGCAGCCTTGGCCAGGGGGCGCAGACTGGCTGGTGCAAGACCATTCTCGAGCACAAAATTCGCCATTGGCGGCAGCAAGCTATCACGGGAAATCTTAAGTTTTGCCATAAGATATTGTAGCAGTTGCTACAATACGATACAAGTATGTAGCACTTGCTACAATATTGGAGTGATTCTCATGTCATCCTACGAAATACTTGCAATTGGCGGCCTCGGTTTCGCCCTGATCGCATTCATTTATATCATTGGGTTCAAACGCCAAATTGGCAATTTCGTAGCCGCAGCGATGCTTGCAGCTGGCTTCGGTGCTTTTACCGGCGCGACGATCCTTTTTGAGGGAGTAATGCCTGTTTTGGAAAACCACACTAACAACCTTTGGGGCGTTCAAGTGTGGTGGGACCTGATTTTCGCGGTCTCGATCGCACTGTTCTTTATTGCCCCGCGGGCAAGAAAAGTAAGCATGAATGTCCCGCTATGGGCGCTATTCGTTGCCTCGACCGCCAGCATCGGCATGTTTGCAATGATTGCACGGCTCTTCTGGCTAGAGAACCAGGCCAAGGCTCAAGCTTAAAGCTTATCACGCACAGCGGCGCCGATTGCCTCGCAATTGTCGCTGCCGTCCAGATCTGCGCTGCGCACACCATCGGCAAGCGCCTGTGCTACCGCGCGCTCGATCCGCGCGGCATGATCGTCACGTCCAAAACTGTGACGCAGCACCATCGCGGCGGAGAGGACGGGGGCCTGGGGGGCGGCAGTGCCTTGCCCACCA
>DMWU01000229.1:0-326 GCA_003483125.1 Erythrobacter sp.
GCCCATTCCTGGGCCTTGGCCAGCAATACGGGTATGTCGAACTCGCCATCGGGCGAATGCGCGATCACGGCATTGGGCGCGCCGGCAAGCCTGATCTTGCGCGTCAGTGCGCGCGTATCGACACCGGAAAGGCCAATTTTACCATGTTCGGCCATCCATTCGGTGAATGTCTGTTCGCTGCGGAAATTGCTGGGTGGGGTCACATCTTCCCGCGTGATGCAGCCAACCGCGCCCTGCACGCGGCTCTCAATATCTTCGGGATTGGCCCCGACATTGCCGATATGCGGGAAAGTGAAGGTCACGATCTGCCCGGCATAGCTGGGGTC
>DMWU01000229.1:598-3403 GCA_003483125.1 Erythrobacter sp.
TGCCCGGCATAGCTGGGGTCGGTCATCACTTCCTGATAGCCGGTCATCGCAGTGTTGAAGCAGACTTCGCCCACTGCATCGCCAGTGGCTCCGAACCCCCTACCCCAGATCACCGAACCATCGGCCAGAACGATGACTCCCGTCGCACCGTGAGGTTGCGCAGGAGAAGAGGCGGCAGAAGCCATTTGGCGCTCCGTTAAATTGGGTTTCCAGCGATGTTGCTAAGTCTCAGCGGCTAGAGATGCCGCAGCCCCGCGTCAACAGGTTCCGATGCAAAATGTCGACTAATCCGGGCACAATTACTATCTGGCCTGCGAAACACACTTTCTTGAGGACCGATTCCATGCTGCGCGACGACATCAAAGCCGAAACAATCACTGCCATGAAGGCAGGCGACAAGCCGCGTACAGCCGCGCTTCGCCTGATCGGGGCGAAGATCAAGGATCGCGATATCGAGGCGCGCACCGGCAAGGCACCAGATAACGACGACGATCTTGTCACTGAGGTTCTCCAGAAGATGGCCAAGCAGCGCCGCGAATCGATCACCATGTATGAAGATGGAGGTCGTGATGAACTGGCCGCGCAGGAAAAGGCCGAGCTAGCCGTAATCGAAGAATTCCTGCCTCAGATGATGGATGAGGCTGCAACTCGCGCCGCAATTGAAGAGGCGAAGGCTGCGGTGGGTGCCGAATCGATAAAGGATATGGGCAAGGTCATGGGCGAGCTGAAGAAACGCCATGGCGCCGTTTTGGACATGGGGCTTGCCAGCGGATTGGTGAAAGCGAGCTTTTCTTAAAGCTGCCAACAGGCTGTTCCACAGAGCGGCTTGAATCCCGCGCCACTCCGGCGCAATGAATAACAATGGCTCTATCCCCGCAATGGCTGGACGAATTGCGTGCGCGCGTGACGCTATCGAGCGTGATCATGCGTACGACCAAGCTCCAGCGTGCGGGGCGAGAATGGAAGGCCTGCTGTCCGTTTCATAATGAGAAGACGCCAAGCTTCACAGTCAGCGACGAGAAGGGTTTTTACCACTGCTTTGGCTGCGGGGCGCATGGCGATGTAATCCGCTGGATGACAGACCAGCGCGGCTTTGGCTTTATGGACGCAGTCAAGGAACTGGCGGCAGAGGCGGGCATGGAGGTGCCCCGCCCTGATCCTCGCGAAGCTGAACGCGCAGAACGCCGCGCCAGCCTGCATGACGTATCCTCGGCAGCGCAGGAATGGTTTGAAGCGAACCTTCATGGAGATGGCGGAGAGCGAGCTCGTGAAAATCTACGATCACGCGGTTTTACCCGCGGCACAGTTGCACGCTTTGGTTTTGGCTATGCGCCAGAAAGCAAGGTTGCTCTGAAAGGCGCTCTATCAAGATTTGAGGAGCCAATGCTGATCGAATCTGGCCTTCAAATTTCCGTTGAGGACAAGGCACCCTATGATCGGTTCCGCGACAGGCTGATGCTGCCAATCCATGATGCGCGTGGCCGTGTGATAGCGTTTGGCGGGCGTATTCTAGAAAATCGTAAAGGTGTAGCGAAATATCTCAACTCGCCGGATACGCCGCTCTTCGACAAGGGGCGAACGCTTTACAACCTTCATCGCGCTGGCCCGGTAAGCCGACAGAGCGGACGGATGGTCGTGGTCGAAGGCTATATGGATGTCATCGCACTTGCCAATGCGAAGATCGAAGATGCGGTTGCCCCGCTTGGCACGGCACTGACCGAGCGCCAGCTTGAACTGCTTTGGCGAATGGTCGAGGTGCCCATCCTTTGCTTCGATGGCGATGCGGCAGGCCAGCGAGCGGCGATGCGTGCGATTTCGCGGGCTCTACCCATGCTCCAACCGTCGCGGTCGCTGGCAATTGTTCGCTTACCGGCAGGGCTCGATCCTGATGATTTGATCAATCAGCAGGGCGCGACTGCCATGGAAAAGCTGTTGGATGAGGCCACGCCTCTACTTGAGGCCCTCTGGCAGTTCGAGCGCGACGCACAACCGCTCCGCACGCCTGAGGACAAAGCTGGTCTCAAAGCGCGCTTGCTAGAGCATGTCGATGCGATCCAGCATCCTGACATTCGAGCCCTTTATAAGCGCGAATTGCTGGAGCGGTTCTCCGCATTTGCTTTCCCTCCTCGCGAGCAGCGCGAATGGAAGCGCGGGGCAGCAAGCAAACCTGCCATCCCTTCGCTTGCCGGGGACGCTGCCTCGCGCCTGCGCAAGTTTATTTCAGGTGGTTCGCGCGATGCCTTGGGGCAGGCTGTTGTTGCCGGATTGGTCCGTCATCCAGACCAGGTTTCAGCCCATGCAGAGGCGCTGGGCCGTCTCGCCCGCCTTGACCAAAAAATGACACCTGTAGTCGAATCGCTATTCGAACTTGCAGAATCGCTTGATTCGCAGGGGGGAAACGCCATATCAGGAGAACAAGGCCTTCCCGCCCCACCGGATAAGAATCGCTACGCCTTCCTTAGAGATGGCACCTCACCGGTAGATGCGCGCGCGGAATTGGCTGAAGCTGTATCGTTGCTGGTTGAAAAACCTGCGCTGGAATCTGCCATGAAAGCAGCTACCGCACGGTTTGACGAGGATCCCGAGGGATCCTTTGCCGAACAGGCCCAATTACGAGAACGGCTCGCCACATTGAATGATCGCTTGAAGAGTTTTGGGCGAAGGAAAGCTGCAAACACAGCTGAACAGGAATTGATTCAAGACCCGGCTGGGGAGCCGGTGACTGACGCAGAAACGGAATAACATACCAGATGGCCTCTAAAGTCAAATCCGGCGCAAATGATGATGCACCGCTGATCGACCTCA
>DMWU01000141.1 GCA_003483125.1 Erythrobacter sp.
TGGCGCTTGGCGCTTGCGTCGCAGGCCCACCGCCTGAAATCGCGACACCTGCGCCGGTATTGCCTGAAGAATTCCGCTATGCCGCTACCGGCGATGATCAAGCTTCTATCGAAAGCCTACTTCCCAACGAAGATGCTGGATTCCGCCTGCTTTCCTCCGCAGCGATTGAAAGTGGCCCCAGCCTGGCAGAAGCCATCGCAAGAGTAGAGGCCGCACGTGCGGGGGCATCGCGCGCCGGCGCGGAACGCCTGCCAAATATCGGTGTCGATACCTCTGTCGACAGGCGTCGCAGCAACCCTGCGCAATTTGGCGGCAGCGTTCCGGCCGCCATCCAGTTTGATCGTGAGCAGACGGGATATTCTGCCAACCTGACCGCGCGCTGGGATGCAGATATCTTCGGCGCGCTCAAAGCTGGTGAACGCGCCGCGCTCGCGCGCTTGGACGCAGCAACTGCCAATGCCGAAGCGGTACGCATTGCCTTAACCTCGGAAATCGCAGCGAGCGTGATCGATTGGCGGACGCTTGAAGCAAGGCGCGTTGCATTGGAGCGTGACCTCGCCGAATCCAATCGCCTGGTCTCGATCACCAGCGAGCGCGTGAATGCCGGACTATTGGCGGAGTTCAATACGCTCAGGATCCAGGCGACGGCAAGCCAATCAGCAACAAGGTTGGCAGCGCTGGGCAGCGAGAGGGCGCGCCTCTTGGGCCGTATGGTCTTGCTCACAGGATTGACCGCACAACAGGTGGAAGAGGCGCTTGAGGAATCCGCAGAGGTCTCCAGCCTGCCCGGCGCACCAGCTTCGATCCCTTCAGACATCCTGGCCAATCGCCCCGATATACGCGCGGCGGCTGCGCAATTGGCCGCAAGCGACGCCGAGCTTGCAGCAGCGGCAAGGAAGCGTTTCCCGCGTCTGAACCTTTCAGCGACGCTTGGGCTCTTGGCATTCAATCTCGACGATCTGTTCGATGATGAAAGCAATATCTACAATCTCCGGGCGGGCCTCGCCGCGCCACTGCTCGATTTTGGCCGGATACAGGCCGAGATTGACGGCGCAGCGGCGAACAAGAAAGCAGCCTTTGCCGCCTATCGCGGGGCAGTCTTCACCGCCCTTGCCGATGCCGAAACTGCCTATGGCCTGGTTGCGGCAGCAGATAGTGAAGCGCGCGCTGCGAAGAATGAGAGCGAAGAGCTGCAACGCGTAGCCGAATTGGCAGAGGTGCGATTCGAATCCGGGCTGGAAGATTCGCTCGCTTTGCTGGAAGCGCGACGGGCTGCAGACTCCAGCGGTGAGCGCGCCGCAGCCTCGCTAGGCCGCGCCCGCCGAGCAAGGGTGCTATTGTGGCAGGCCCTAGGCGGCAATACCTATCCCACCAATCGGTCAACCAGCCAGTAGCTCGCGACGATCCCGATCATATAGGTAGCGAGCTTGAGTGCGGGGCCTTCATAGCGCGGCATGACGCGATTGATCGCCATCCGCAGGGCAATGACCGCGGCAATGACCAGCAACTGGCCAAGCTCCACCCCTAAGTTGAAGGCAAGCAGCGCCATCGGAACCTCGCCCTCGGGCAATCCGATTTCGCGTAGCGCGCCTGCAAAACCGAAACCGTGCAACAGTCCAAATCCGAATGCGACGATCCATGGCCAACGCCGCGTCCATGTGTCCTTGTCGGCGCGTAGCAGTTCGACCGCAAGGAACACGATGGAAAGCGCGATCAGCGCCTCGACGGGATTCTGCGGCAGACCTGTATAGCCCAGCGTGGTCGCCACTAACGTGATCGAATGCGCCACTGTGAATGCCGTTGCAGCCTTTACCACGGGCCAACCCTTCACAACCAGCAGCACCAGCGCAATCACGAAGAGCAGGTGATCCCATCCCAGAAGGATATGCTCAGCGCCAATAACAAGATAGGATTTGAAGACCTGCCAGCGATCGGGCCTGGCGATAATGATTGCGGTAGGGTCGCTGGCCGTCAATCGGTGGCTTTGCACCTCGCGGCCCAGCGGCGCGACACGCACCAGGGCATCTGAATTGCCGAACAACTGGGGCAAGCCGATCGATCCGCCAGCAATTGCGCCATCGCAGGTAACCTGCGCATGACCGAAAAGTGCCATGGGCATTGTCCGCCGCACTGGCGCGCCAAGGAATGTGCAATTTTCGGGAATCTGCGGTATATCAAGCTCAGCAGGGCCGGGCCTTGCAACCGGCTGCTTCCAATCAAGCGACCATTCGCCCGGCGCGGTCTCAGCAAAATCAATGGCAGCAGGGCGTAGTTCGTCAGCTGCTGCCGGAACTACGACCGAAAACAGGACGATAAGCGCCACGAGCAGCCTGATCATCGATCGATCTCGATCCGGTAGGCATCGCGCAGGAGCTGGTAGGCCTCCTCCTTGCGCTGTTCGATTGTCGAGTTGCGCCAGTCATTCTCGACTTGTTGGCGTATGACCTCAAGCGGCGGTACTTCACCCAGCTGCCGCTCTCGCAGCCGAACCAAGTGCCAACCCAACCCCGATGGCAATGGCCCCTGCCACTCCTCGCCCGCTTCCAGCAGGTCAATCTCGTTCAAGAAGCGCTTCAAAAACCTGCTTTGCAATTCGCCGCGTGCCTCTGCTTCAACAGACCTTGGCAGGCTGATGGCTTCCCCCAGGTCGCGCCAATCCGTGCCCTGATTGACCAGTGAAAGTTGCGCCTGTGCCTCGCCCTGCTCAGCGAACCATAGCTGGTCGAGAGAGTATTTCACCTCTTCGACGAAACGCTCCGGATGCGTATCCAGCCACTCATTGAGCAGTTCTTCACTCGGCAAAGCTGTTTCGGCGCGCGAGCCAGCCAGCATGTCCATTTTCTGCGCGAGACGTCGACGTACCACCGCATCGCCTTGGTCCAACCCCAGCCGCAAGGCTTCACGGTAAAGCACCTCGTCGCGAATGTGGCGCCCAATCAGATTATCGAGTTCGGCATCCGTCGGCGCGCGGCGCATGGTCCGCTCAAAAGACAGTGCGAGCTGTGCCTGCTGCTCGCGGTCAATGGTGATTGTCCGGCTGGCAGGATCGGCTGGCCCGCCCTTCCATGCGAAGAACGCGAATATCAAGGTCCCGGCAATCAGAAAATGGACCAGCGGCTCGCTAGTCCAGGACGGTAGCTTCACTAGTCCTCCGATGAAGATTCAGGGCCAATCCAAATCGGCGAAGAATAGGCCCGCTCTTGTGCGACTGCGTCTGCCATCGCCTCTTCAGAAAGCTCGATCCCGTAACGCACAGCGTCAAACAGGGTCCAGCGCGGCGTCGGAATTTCCAGTACGCGCAGGTAATAGAATGCCCTTTGGCCCTCGACATAGTCGGGATCAGCCCAGGTCGCGCGCAGCTCTGCCGTACCGATATCATTGGTATAGGTGGCCGTGTCACGATCTACAGTGTCGCCAACTGCGGGAACCTTGCCGTTTACACGCGCGCGATTATCCATGTCGCTCCAAACCACATCATAGACGCGTTCTTGCATGGCACCCGAAGAATCTACCCAGCCCTTCACGACCTGCACCCGGTCAAGATTGGCTCCGTCGGGGTCTTTGAGTGCCGAGATCAGAAATGTCGGTGCGCTGCCGCTATCGGCCAGCTCTCCGCCCATGGGTACGCCGCGAGTATAGCCTGCGCGCACCCAGTCACCTTCCCAATCAGCCTCGGTGAAGTCAAAGCCGCCAAACAAGCGCACGACCATGCGCGGACCCGTAGTGGCATAAACTTCACGACGTTCGAACGCATCGAAAATCTCTGCCCGGGTATTGCCGCGTGCCCATGCCGCCGCATACCCGCCCGCGAGGTAGTTCCAGCCGAAGCGACCTAAGCGTGTTCCCAGATTTTGAGGCGTGATGGAGCGATCTTCGGCACTGGGCTCATTGCCGGTATGCTTGCCGAAGAACTGATCTTCATCGCCCGTCGCCAGCGCCGTGTGGCTGTCTGTAGAACCGACAAGGCCGAAGGCATACGGGTTTACGCCCAGTTGTTTTTCCAAAGATAAGCCGCGCTTCAACGCCTCGCGGATATAGTTGCCCGCATACATACCCGGGGTGGTGGGCAGCGAGACATCGAGATTGCCAATATCCCAACCAGCTTCGCCGAAGCTGGCAAATTCGTCATTCGGCGAAAGGAACGGATGGGTTTCGCTGTCACCCTTGATCTGGGTGACTTCGACAACGGGTTCGTTCTTCAGGCGCCGACGGGCATATTCAACCGTCATCGGGCCGCCACCCGGCATGGTCAGCTCAAACATCAAGCCATTGGAAAGATTCGAGTTATGAGGGATTGCCAGCACCTGGCCACCCGTTTCCCGCTCATAGGCTTCCATGTGATCCCACAGCGTTTCGACAGGCCAATCGCCCACGCCGGGAAGCGGGCTGACTGTCCCGGTCTTGTCCAGACCATCGCGGAACATAACCACGCGGTGCAGATTGTTACCGTTGGGCATCAGCGTCCACTCATAACCGGCCAGTGCCGTGAATTTTCCTGGTATGTTGTAGCGGTCGAGTATTTCCAGATGCGCGAGCCAATTGTCTTTCAAAGTCTCGGGGTTGCCGGTTCTTTCCGCCAACGCCTCTGGCAAAGTGCCGGCAGCAGCGCCAGAAATGATCTCGCTAGTGGCAATCAGGCTTTGCTCCGGGCTTTCATGCATCATGTCGTACCAGCGCAGCACCGTGTCATCGCCCAATGCTACAACAGCTATGCGCGAAGCATTGTACAATGCCCGCATTGAATTTAAGCTGTCGCTGTGATCCGCGATGACAAGGAAATCGAGAGGGCGAGTCAATTGAGCCTTAACGCCCGTAGTCGAGGTTACTTCATCGCCTGCGGCGAATTTCAATGCAGACTCCGGCCCTAGCCGAACACCAAAGCCAAATGCGTCGATCGATTGATCTGTATGGAGATGCGTATCGCCCCAATAGGGCCTGTCGGGAAACTCGGCGAGCTCAATTGTCCCCTCGCCCGTACCGCGTTGATCCTCCGGAATAGCGCCTGCCATATCGCAGGCTGAAAGGCTCACAACGGCAGCCATCAAGCTGGCAGTCTTCAACCAGATCTTACACATGAATCCACTCCCTTTCAGCGCTCAATTTGCGCTTTGAAGAGGGGCTAGGTCAACCTTATTAGCGCGATCCCAAGATTCCGTAACGTCAGGATGGCTTGCGCTGGAGCAATGCAGTGCGTTCACAGCGGCAAACTACCTCGTCCCGCTGGTTCAGCATTTCGTGCAGGAACGTCACAATTCCGGCCTCTGGCCGCGATTTGCTCTCCCGCAGTTCCTTGATCTCGCTGCGCGCGCGCAATGTGTCCCCTATAAAGACAGGCTTAGGCGTGGTGACATTATTGAAGCCCAGATTGGCTACCAAGGTGCCAAGTGTGGTGTCACCCACCGACAGGCCTACAAGCAGCGAAAATGTGAAGGTCGAATTGACTAGGATCTGGCCAAACCCGCTCTCCTTGGCCGCCTCGATATCCAGATGAAGCGGTTGCGGATTATGCGTCATGGTAGAGAAGAGCAGGTTATCGGTCTCTGTCACCGTTCGTCGGATCTCGTGCTCGATCTGATCGCCAACCTGCCACTCATCGAAATATCTTCCTGCCATGATCCGGACCCTTAGCCTTCAGCCGCCCAGCGCGCCACCACTTCATCGCCATCCATCGAGCTGTCACGAATTGTGCCGGGAGTGCGGCTGAAGCGCGGTGCAGGTGCCGTGTGCCACACGCCATCGCGCTCCTCATAGGCGCCGCGCGCCTTCATATGCGCGTGATCTCGCGCTTCGTCGAGCGGCAGGACTGGGGCAACACAAGCATCGGAGCCTTCCAGCAGTGCGCTCCACTCGGCGCATGGCTTAGTCTTGAACAATGCGCCGAGTTTCTCTGCGTAATCATCCCAATTGGCCGGGTCCATCTGGCCCTGGCCAAGCTCGACCATCATGCCGCATTTTTCGAGAAGTTCGGCATAGAATTGCGGCTCGATCGCGCCGACGGAGATTTCACGCCCATCAGCACACTCATAGGTGCGATAGAAATGCGCCGCACCGCCCAGCATGCCCTTGCCCCGCTCCGTTGAGAGGTGAGGTGCATGGCGTACGCCGAAGAAGAAGCTCATCAGACTGGTGGCGCCATCGACGATTGCGGCATCGACCACCTGCCCCTTGCCGGACCGGGCAACATCCAGCAAAGCCGCCAGGATGCCCATGGCGAGGTAGGCTCCGCCTCCTCCGAAATCCCCCAC
>DMWU01000140.1 GCA_003483125.1 Erythrobacter sp.
TCGTGCCTGCGCCATTCGCGCCCCCGATGCCGCTCCTGTCGCCGCGCTGGATGCGCAGCGAGAAATTACGGATCACATCCTTACCATCGAAGCTCTTGTTGACCTTATCTGCGACGATCACCGATTTGGACTTGAATTCGTCATCATTGGCGAGTTTTAGCTTCGCCGTTCCCGCATCGCTAATCATCGCGGCGCGCTGTGCGCGCATCTGGTGCAGTTTTTCGAGCCGGCCTTGGTTGCGCTTACGCCGCGCTGTCACACCGCGCTCCAGCCAATGCGCCTCTATCTTCAGCTTAGCGTCGAGTTTCTCGGCTGCGCGAGCCTCTTCGGCATAGATTTGCTCTTCCCATGCCTCATACCCACCAAAGCCCACTTCCTTGCGGCGCAGGTTTCCTCGGTCCAGCCACAATGTTGCGCTGGTCAGCCGCTTCAGAAACGTCCGGTCATGGCTGATCACGACAAATGCGCCCTTGTAGCGACCGAGCCAGTCTTCCAGCCAGTCGATCGCGCTGAGGTCGAGATGGTTGGTTGGCTCATCCAGCAGCAGCAGGTCGGGATCCTGTGCGAGTGCGCGCGCAATCGCCGCACGGCGCCTCTCGCCGCCGCTGGCGGTCTTGGCATCGGTATCCATGTCGATGCCAAGCTGGCCAGAGATCGATTCGACCTCGTGCCGCTCGGGCGGGTTGTCGCCGCGCAAGGCGAAATCCATCAGGGTGCTGCAACCCGCAAAGTTAGGTTCCTGTTCAAGGAAAACGATCCTTGTCCCTGGTCTTACCTTGCGTGTGCCCCTGTCGGCTTCGATCCGATCATCGATCATGAGCAGCAGCGTCGTCTTGCCTACACCATTGCGACCGATAAGCGCCATCCTGTCGCGCGGGCCGATATGCAGGTTAAGCGGTTCGCGATCGGGCCCGCCGAACAGCCAGCGACCGCCCTGTTGTAGGCCGAGCTCTTCCCAGGAAAGGATTGGTGGTTGCGCCATAGGTGGGGCGAGTTAGGCGTTTGAACCAATGGCGACAAGATGGTTCATTGCCTTGCAATGTGCCAAAGTGCAGCAAGGCGACGAAGAAGGAGAATTTCCATGATCACGCGAGCAATCCTCCCTGTAATGGCATTGGCCCTCTCGCCTGCGAGTGTCGCGTTGGCGCATGAGCATGCGGGTGCCCACCAGCAACCCCAGCGAACAATTGAACTGAGCGTCTTCGAGCAGTTCGAAGTCGAACCCGATTTGGTGACGATCAGTGCAGGTGTGACCAATATGGCGCCAAGTGCAGTGGAAGCGATGCGTGAGAACTCCACGCAGATGCAACGCGTGATCGAAAGGCTTAAATCCTTGGGCGTGGACGCAAAGGATATCCAGACGGCCAGCATCAATCTCTACGCACAATATGATTATGACCGCGATTTAAAGAGGCAGGTTTTCAGGGGCTATCAGGCCTCAAATCGTGTGACGGTGAAGTTTCGAGATCTCGTTCGTGTCGGGGAAGTTCTCGATGCGTTGGTTGATGCGGGTGCGACGAACCTTAATGGCCCCACTTTTTCCGCAGAGAATGACGCGGAAGCAAAGGAGGAAGCTCGCAAGCGTGCATTTGAGCGCGCTTACCAGCGCGCGCTGTCATACGCACAGATGGCCGGCTACTCGAAAGTCAAACTGCTGCTGTTAAGCGAATCACTGGTTGGAAACGGTCCAGTGCCGATTGCGGCCCCGCGCGCGATGATGGCGGAAGTGGCAGATGCGACTGTGCCGATCGAGCCAGGAACCGTCTCTGGAGGAATATCAATTTCTGTCAGCTACGAGATGATTGATTAACGAACGTCAATCTCGATTAACGGTGCACAACGTCGATATTCAGAACTTGTTCAATGGGTGAGAACTAGGCAAACAAACATTATGGCACGGTTTTTCGCCCTTTTTGCTTCACTGGCTCTTGCCCTTACCGGGCATGGGGTTGCGCCATCCTATGCGCAAAGCCGCAATGATCAGGGCGAAGCACGCAAGGAAATGAAGGCAGGTAACGTGCTGTCATTGCGCGAGATCGAGCGCCGGATCCTGCCTCGTATGCGAGGCAGCGAATATCTCGGTCCATCCTATGATTCGACGGCGCGGGCCTATCGTCTCAAATTCATCAAGGACGGGCGCGTAACCTTTATCGATGTCGATGCGCGGACCGGTCGTATCATCAACACTTCACGCTAGCGGGCGATTTGCTTGACGCACATCGCGCGAAGGCCCAACACTAATTTCGTTCAATCACATTATGATGGGGACATATGCGGATTCTGATCGTCGAAGACGAACCGACACTGGGCAGGCAGCTTAAGTCGACGCTTGAGCAGAATGGCTATGCAGTCGATCTATCGACCGATGGCGAGGATGGTCATTTCCTTGGCAGTACGGAGGATTATGATGCCGTAATCCTCGACCTTGGCTTGCCGGAAATCGACGGGCTGACTGTACTGGGTATGTGGCGCAAAGAGGGCCGTACTTTTCCGGTACTGGTACTGACCGCTCGCGATAGCTGGTCGGACAAGGTGGCCGGCCTTGATGCGGGGGCCGATGACTACCTCGCGAAGCCGTTCCAGACCGAAGAACTGATTGCCCGGCTTAGGGCCCTTATCCGCCGCGCGTCTGGCAATACTTCGAGCGAGCTTACCGCGGGCAATGTGCGCCTTGATACCAGGTCAGGCAGAGTCACCTTAAGCGGCGAGCCCGTTAAGCTGACAGCTCAGGAATATAAATTGCTCAGCTACCTCATGCATCACAAAGGCAAGGTCGTAAGCCGTACAGAATTGATCGAGCATATCTACGATCAGGATTTCGACCGCGATTCAAACACGATCGAAGTGTTTGTAACCCGCATTCGCAAGAAGCTTGGCGCAGAAGTGATCACAACAATCCGTGGACTTGGATACAGCCTCGACGACCCCGAAGACGCCCCAAGGGCACAGTGACGGCCACAATAACTCGTCTCCAATGGGTGGTGAGGTGTTGAACTTGTCAACTGCTGCCGGCCCTGCTCCTGTGCAAGGTGGGATAGGGGACCAATCGCAGGATCCTCAAGGACAGGGCAGCCTCGCCCGCCGGATGGGCGTGATTGCGTCCGTATGGATTGCGCTGCTTTTGCTCGTTGGCGGATTGGCGCTCGATCGATCGATGACACGGCTGGTCGAGCAGAACTTCGACGAGCAGCTTGAAAGCATGCTTACCGCAATGGTGGCATCAGCAGAGATCGGTCCGGATAGAGATGTGTTCTTTTATCGAACTTTGGGCGACCAGCGATTCCTTGAGCCCAATAGCGGCCTCTATTGGCAGATAAGCGGTGAAGGACGGGAGGTCTTCCCAAGCCGCTCTCTATGGGATCGCAGCCTTGAAGTGCGCGCCGATCACGTCGACAATCAGGTTCATTTCTATAACTCGTTGCAGTTCCCTGGCGAGGCTCTGCGCGTCGCTGAAAGGTCGATAATCCTGCCTGGCAGCGATACGCAGTGGTGGTTCACGGTCGCGGCCAGCCGAGAAGCACTGGATGCGCAGATAGCTCAGATCCGCTCAATCCTGGTTTGGAGCTTTGCGGTATTGGGTATCGGCTTACTCGCGATGGCCATGCTGCAGATCAGGTACGGTCTGTCTCCATTGCGCCGTGTTCGCGCGGCAATTCAGCGGTTACGCAGTACGGGGTCAAACCGGATCGCCGATCCCCTGCCGACCGAGGTGCAGCCATTGGTCGAAGAGTTGAATGCGTTGCTTGAGCATTCCGAGAAACAGGCGGAGGAAGCGCGCAGGCATGCAGGTAACCTTGCCCATGCGCTCAAGACCCCGCTCACGGTAATCAATAATGCGGCGACCGCCGAGGCACCCGATCTAGGCAAGACCGTGGTTCGCGAAGCGCGCGTAATGCGCCGGCATGTCGACCATCACCTTGCGCGTGCGCGAGCGGTCGGACGGCGTGCTATCGGCCATGCATGCACGCCAGTTGCGGAAAGCGCCGAAGCTGTCCGCCGCGCAGTCGAGCGTCTCTATCCAGATGCGAGGTTCGATATTGCGGGCAATCGCAATGCAGAGGTCGCGATCGAACGGCAGGACCTGGACGAGATCCTGGGTAATTTGATCGAGAATGCCGCCAAATATGGGCAGGGCAGCGTATTCGTAACCATTGATCCCGATGAGGCTTCACCGCTTTGCCAGATATGGGTGGAGGATGATGGTTCAGGCATCCCCGCAGAGATGCACGACGAGATTTTTGGCCGTGGTGCGCGACTCGATACCGACAAGCCTGGAACGGGTTTAGGCCTCGCAATCGTTCGCGACGTAGTGAAGATCTACGGTGGCGAGGTCGAGCTTTCCAAGAGCGAGGATCTGGGTGGGTTGCTAGTCAGGCTGAGCCTGCCGAGGGCCGGACATTCGATCGAAGGTTAATTGTCGCCAATCAGGCCATGGACCCAATCTTGATCCATGGTGCCAATCGTATCGGCACATGACAAATGTAGCCTTCTGTATGCTCTTAGGATTAATCCATACTTTATCGGTGACTGTCACCTAACCGAGGTCTGACTGCGCCTTTTCGTGGTGGCGGATCACCTCGTCGATAATAAATCTCAGGAACTTCTCACTGAATTCCGGATCAAGGTTGGCTTCTTCTGAGAGTTTCCTAAGCCTGGCGATCTGGCGCTGCTCCCTCTCGGGATCGGCAGTAGGAAGAGTCGCCTTTGCCTTATACTCACCCACGGCCTGGGTGATGCGAAAGCGTTCGGCCAACATATGGATCAAGGCGGCATCGATATTGTCGATGCTCTTGCGAAATCCACTGAGCACTGGATCGCCGGAGGCGCACTTGGTTTCATCGAAATCGGACGGGTTGGACGGATCGCTGGACATATGCTTGCAAGGCTAGCAGCAAATCCACGCTTGCCAAGCGACTATAGGCGCTTCATGGGCATTAAGCATGAGCGCCGAGGTCATCCCTCTCAATCCCAAGCGGCCGACACTTGACCCTATGCTGTCCCTGACGGCGGCTGGCATGAATTCGGTCAATGCGGTGATTCTCGACCGTATGCAGAGCGAGATACCGCTTATACCCCGACTTGCAGGCCATTTGATCTCAGGTGGCGGGAAAAGATTGCGCCCAATGCTCACGCTCGCGGCTGCCGAACTCGTAGGGTACCAGGGTACGCGCCACCACAAGCTGGCAGCAGCTGTGGAGTTTATCCATACCGCGACCCTGCTGCATGATGATGTGGTGGATGGAAGTGAGCTTCGTCGCGGTAAGGCGGCGGCGAATATCATCTTTGGCAATCCTGCGACTGTCTTGGTCGGTGACTTCCTGTTCAGCCGTGCGTTCGAGCTGATGACAGAGGATGGCAGCCTCAAGGTCTTGCGTATCCTCAGCCACGCCAGCGCAGTGATTGCAGAGGGCGAGGTCTACCAGTTGACCGCGCAACGCAAGATCGAAACAAGCGAAGAGCGCTATCTACAGATCATTCGTGCGAAGACCGCCGCGCTTTTTGCTGCGGCGAGCCAGGTCAGCGCGGTAGTTGCTGAATGTGGCGAGAAGCAGGAACGCGCACTTGAAGATTACGGCCGGAATCTGGGCGTTGCCTTCCAGTTGGTCGACGACGCAATCGACTATGATTCCAATGCAATCGAAATGGGCAAGGACAGAGGCGACGATTTCCGCGAAGGAAAGATGACGCTGCCTGTTATCCTGGCTTATGCTCGCGGGAGTGAGGCCGAACGCAAATTCTGGAATGATGCCATCATAGGGCATCGGACCAGCGACGAGGATCTTGCACACGCCATCGAACTCATCACCAAGCACGGCGCCTTGGCCGATACGCGGGAACGCGCACGCCATTTTGCTCAACGGGCGATCGATGCGATTTCTATTTTCCCTGAATCTTCTGCGCGGCAAGCAATGGCCGAAGCGGCGCAGTTTGCCGTAGCGCGGGGTTATTAGGCCCAGGAATACCCCGACCCCGAAATTCGAGGCCGGGGAACTCTGGAATTACTGACGAGTAGCTGTCCAGCGAACGACGCCGCCGTCGCGTGGATCGGTTGATTCAGCAGACATCGTGTCGCCGTCGATCGTCAGATCCACGACAGAGATAACTTCGCCATCGCGCGAATAGGTTTCGCGGTAGCTGTTATCGCCAGTCTGCTCCACTGCTACCATCACATTGGATTCGCTGCCTTCAATAGCAACAGGATCGCCGCCCAACGTGGCAGTAAAGCTGTCTCCGTTGCCGGAGCTTCCATATTGGTCGCCGTCAAGCGTGTAGCTGAAGGTTAGCGCTGCATCGCTCATTTCGCCGATTTCGCTGACAGTCCAACCTCCAGACACGGCGTGTGAGCCTTCTGGTCCCGCATTGGCGCGCGCATAGGTTGTGGAGCCACTTGTGGGCTCATCCCCATCAAGGTTGGTCCACTCGACCGTCATGCTTTGACCATCTTCGCTAACGGTCCATGTTGAGTTGCCGAGATCCTTGTCGCCGCGGCGGGCAGCTGACTTCACGGTAAAATCATCAACCACTTCGATCATCTGTCCGTCGGCGCCGGGACGATCAATGGTCTGCCATTCGCCATTTGCGGTAACGGAGTAAGGTGGAATGCAGCTTTCGCATGTATATTCGCCATCGGCGAGCACATAGCGGCTCACATTGTTCTCGAATTCGGCGGAATCTACGTTTGCTTTCCACGTTCCTGCGATGGATGCAGCTTCTTCCCCTGCCATTTCTCCGCAGGCTCCCGCACCAAGCGCAAGTGCAGTCGCGGCGATTGCCGTAATAAATTTGTTCATGAATTTCTCCCTCGCTGTAACAGCGACCCCCGCGCACGTAATAGGAGGATCACGCCGAGCCGACAAGCATATGTTCCTTATCGGTCAAATCTTTGGGGCTGTGTTGGGCGCACTAATATGCAAGAGGGATCTCGTGTCCGAACACCTGCCCATACAGCAAGTTTTGCCCGAACTGCGTGAAAAGCTCGCAGCACAAGGGGCTGCTGTACTCATCGCACCGCCCGGCGCAGGCAAGACAACAGGTGTTGCCCCCGCATTGATCGGTGAGCCCTGGTGCACAGGGCAGATCATAGTCACCAGCCCGCGTCGTGTTGCCGTCAGGGCGGCGGCCGAACGTATGGCGGAGATGATGGGAGAAAGGCCTGGCGAGACTATCGGCTACCTCACCCGGATGGACAGCAAGTTTTCCGCCAGCACGCGCATCCTAGTGGTGACAGAGGCGATCTTTGTAAATCGAATCCTCGATGACCCCGAATTGCAGGGCGTTGCTGCAGTATTTTTTGACGAGGCGCATGAGCGCCATATCGATAGCGACCTCGGTCTTGCCTTGGCGCTAGAGAGCAGAAGCGTACTGCGCGAGGACCTGCGACTGCTAGCTATGTCTGCAACTATCGACGGTGCACGATTTGCGCGACTTCTGGGAGAGAATGCACCCACTATCGAAAGCAAGGGGCGCAGTTTTCCCTTGCGGATTGAATGGCTGGGATCGTCGCCGGAATCGCCGATCGAAGAGGCGATGGCTAGCGCTGTGATGCAGGCTTGGCGCGAAGAAGAAGGTGACATATTGGTCTTTCTGCCTGGCGTCCGTGAGATTGAACGCACGCGCGAACGATTGACGGAACGACTGCCCGATGTTCCGATCTTGCCGCTTCACGGGCAGGTGCAGCCGGGACAGCAGCGCGAGGCGATCAAGCGAGATTCTGGAGGGCTGCGGAGGATTGTCCTTGCCTCTGCAATCGCGGAGACATCCTTGACGCTCGATGGCGTATCGGTCGTGGTCGACAGCGGATTGGCCCGCCATGCGGAATTCGACAAGGCGGCTGGCACTACGCACCTCGTAACCCATAGAGCGAGTCAGTCGGCAGCAGAGCAGCGCGCGGGCAGGGCGGCCAGGCAGGGTCCGGGGGTCGCATATCGATTGTGGGAAGAGAACGGTCATGCTGGCCGTCCCGAGTTCGACTTACCTGAGATCCTTACTGCTGACCTGAAGCCGCTGATCCTTTCGCTGGCCAAATGGGGGTCTGGAGATCCCGCATCTCTCGCATGGTTGGACAAGCCCCCTGCTGCGGCGATCGCGGCTTCTAGAGAGGCGCTGGAGAGGTTGGGAGCGCTTGATCGAGACGGTCGAATTACGCATCGCGGCGAGCAAATTGCCTCCTTGCCAATCGATCCTGACTCTGCGGCGGCCATTCTGTTCGGCGCGGAGCATGGGCAGGAAGAAGATGCAGCCAAACTTGTCCTGTTGTTGCAGGAGCGCGGCTTGGGTGGTCGCAGCAAAGATCTGCATCAACGGCTTTCTCGATTTGAGGCAGATCGTGGAAAGCGCGCTGCAAATGGCCGAAAGCTTGCGTCGCGTTGGGCAGATAGTGCGCGGAAGCTCGTTTCTGCTTCAAAGTCGAAGGCTATCAATCCAGCCATATTCCTCGCTTTTGCCCGGCCCAATTTCGTAGCCCGCAGGCGAAACAGTTCGGGTGAGCAATGGTTGTCAGCTGGGGGGAGGGGTTTCCAGCTCGATGCTACATCTCAGCTGGCGCGCGCCGAGTGGATTGTGATCGGCGATGCGCAAGGCCAGGCAAAAGGCGCCAGGATCACAGCAGCAGCAGAATTGAGCGCGGAGGAAGTCGAAACCTATTTTAATACACAGATTGAGAAACGATCTGTAATCAACTGGAACAAAGATGAAAATCGGGTTGAGGCTCGATTGGAACGCCGACTGGGTGCAATCCGAGTTTCCGCGGGACCCGACCCTGAGCCGAACGCTCAGGCTATTGTGGATAAGCTAGTGCAAAAGGCTGTGGAACAGTTGGACCAGATCCTTCCTGCAGACCTCCTCGCCAGGGGTGAATTCGCAGGTATCGAGACCCTTTCCTTGGATATGCTTGCGCAGAATGCTGAGATTTGGCTTGCTCCATTGTTGGAAGGGAAGCGCGACCTTGCTCTACCCAAAGGACGGATTGCCGCTGCTATACAGGGGCAGCTGGATTGGAAAGATCGGGAAAAGCTCGAAAAGGCCACTCCGCGCGAATTCAATTCACCGGCCGGAACGCACCATTCAATCGACTATGCCGGTGACGATGCGCCAGTAGTAGAGGTGCGGGTACAAGCGCTGTTCGGGCTCGATCAGCATCCCGTGGTCGGCAAGACGCCCTTGCTACTCAAGCTTACCAGTCCGGCAGACAGGCCAATCCAGTCAACGCGCGATTTACCCGGGTTCTGGCGCGGTAGCTGGGCAGATGTACGCAAGGAAATGAAAGGGCGTTATCCAAAGCACAGATGGCCGGAACAGCCTTGGCTGGAAAAGCCCAGCCTGAAGACCAAGAATGCCTTTTCAAAGGGCGAGGGCTGAAGTAGAGGCTCCGACTATGAGCGCAATTATTTACCAGCGACCCAAAAACGCCATGCAGTCTGGCAAGGCCCATACTCAGGAATGGGTGCTCGAATTTGAGCAATCCGAAGCGCGCCGCGCCGATCCATTGATGGGTTGGACGGGTAGCGGTGATACGCAGACCCAAGTTAAGCTCAAATTTCCTAGCAGGGATGCCGCAAAGGAATATGCCGAGCGTCATGGTATCGTGGCCCGCGTGCACAGGTCGCCTGCGAAGAGGCTGAAGATTCAGGCCTACGCCGACAATTTCGGCTGAAGCTGCCTGAACTGGCTGCTTACTCAGTCGCGCAGCTTGATAGTGCCCGCATTATAGGCCTGCCGACAGTCAGTCGCATCGTGGCGTACATCCATGTCGAGCAATACGGTTGTGGTCATTCCCTCGCCAACAAAGCGCTTGTCATCGCATTCGCCATCATTGGCAAACATGCTGGCATCATCGCCAAAATCTATTTCGGTCCTTCCCCGATCTACATTGGGATCAGCACGTCCAAGCGTTTGATCGGCACCCTCACGAAGGCTTAATTGTCCCGAACTATAGGCATTGAGGCAATCCGTTGCATCGTGGCCTATGTCGCTTTCGAGCAGGGTGGTTCTGGTCATGCCCTCGCCTACAAAGCGTTTGTCATCGCATTCGCCATCGTTCGAGAAAATGCTCCGGTCATCCCCGAAATTGATTCCGTAGCGAGCCTGATTTGCGAAGGATTCAGGGTTGATGATCCTTGGATTGGCTCCTTCGCGTAACCTCAATTTTCCTTCATCATAGGCAGTGCGGCAGTCGGTCGCATCTCGGCCAACATCCATGTCGAGAAGAGTGGTGCTGGTCATGCCCTCGCCCGTGAACCGCTTGTCATCGCATTCACCATCATTGGCAAAGATGCTGCTGTCGTCACCAAAATCGATGCGGTCTTGTGCTTGCACAACATGCGAGCACAGCAATGCAGCCGAGATTGTGGCCGCGACGAATTTCACTTTGCGCATTGGGCGCTCTCCCCACTGAAACTATGACAATGCTTGCTAGTCTTGCCAATATTAACCTGACCTTTGGAGGGCATTAATGATGACGTCTACCTGTAACGAAGAGTCGCTATTGATTTTGTGCGCCTCACTCGCCATATGGCCGGCCGGGAGTCGGGTGGACGTTTGCGTTCGCTCACCGGGTCAGGTCCGGAAGGAAGCAGCCCAGGTGGATTGCGGCGGGTCGCTCGCTGCCTTTTCCCTTATTCCGTAGCGGTATTGGCGCCCAGGCTGGCCTGCATCCTTTCGCGCGCCTCGTTGCGATTGCCTGTGGCGGGGACAAGCCCAGCAACCTTACCAAGGCCCCAAGGGGGCATGTTGCCATAGACGACCTCATACCCGCCTGCCGGGACGGCATATGTTTCATGATAGATGCCGACTGTGCCGTCACTGCCGATGCGCTTGTTGAAATCGACCCACGCCGGCCAATGCTTCTCGTCGCGAGCCCGAGCATACCTCTCAAGGCTATCAAAATCCCGCCAGTACTGGATCAGGCAGACCTGCCTGATCCCTGCGAGCAGGAATTCATTGCCCAGAAAGCCGCTATCGGGATTGCGCGACAATTCCTCGATCATCGGTCGCATCGACTTGAAGACCGGCCACCATTTGCCAAACTTGTGGAAATGATTGATCCGCATTCCGATCACGAAGACCACTAGCGGCCCAGAAAAATCGGCGGTCATCCGCCCTTGAACTATGCCCATATTGCCCACCTCCATCAGCCTATAAAGGCAATATCGTGCGCTGCTGTCAATCTTCGACAAATGGTGAGACAGCTTATAGGATGAACTCGATATCCGATTCCCAATCCGATAAGCCT
>DMWU01000158.1 GCA_003483125.1 Erythrobacter sp.
AGACGCGTCTGCTTAGAACACTTCAATCAGGCAAGATACGCAGGGTAGGCGGACGGCAGGAGATCGCGGTTCATGTGCGCATCATTGCCGCAACGAATAAGGATCTCGGCGCGATGATCGGCGCAGGAACATTTCGCGAGGATCTGTTCTATCGCCTCAATGTCGTGCCGATAGAACTGCCACCGTTACGTGAGCGAAAGGACGATATCGGTGAGCTTTCGCTTCACTTCCTAGCCAAGGCTGCCGAAGATGGACTTCCGCGCCGGACCCTCGCCAAAGATGCCGTGAAAGCGCTCTCCCAGCGGATTTGGCCAGGCAATGTGCGCGAACTGCGTAATGTGATCTATCGATTGTCGTTGATATCCAGAGACGACGAGATTGACGCAGCTGCTGTTCGAAGCATCATTGGAGATGCAGCTGCCAAGAAAGACCAATCCGACGAGGAAGGATTTTACCGAGCGCTTGACCAATGGCTGGCCATAAACCCGGTTGGCAAGGGTGTGCTCTACAAGCAGGCCTTGGCAGCATTTGAAAAGCCACTTTTTGAGCACGCACTCGCTGAGACAGGCGGAAACCAACTTCGCGCAGCAGAGCTGCTGGGGATTAACCGCAATACTTTACGCAAGCGCTTGGGTGAACTCGCGATCAATCCTGATCGCTTCAATGGACCACTTTAACGCAACTTCTCAATTATTTTCTTGCATATCTGCAACACTGGCGTTGTAAATGCGCAACGATGGATACAGCCCCGCTAAGTTCAACTCAGAAGTCCTCTCCTTGGTGGCGTCGATTCCTCGTCGCTTCAAAGCGCAACAACCTTTACCTCTGGCTCGAACTGGCATTCGGTGCAGGACTGCTTTTCGCCATCTGGAGTACCTGGTTTACCTTCACGAGCGCGCCGCCAACCGGCCAGTTCCTCCCAGCCACTCAAGTGGCGGCACTGCTTATCGGAATATTGATCCCCGCGATGGGTCTTCTGGTATTGCTTGGAAGAAGGTTAGCATTGCGGCGGGCAGCCGGTAGTACGCCGCGACTTCACGTCAGACTGGTCTTCCTTTTCTCGGTTATCGCAGCCGTTCCCACACTTCTAGTCGCTGGCTTCGCGGCACTGCTATTCCAGCTAGGCGTCGACTTCTGGTTCTCTGACAATTCACGTGGATTGATGGAGAACGCTCGTGAATTGGCCGAGGGCTATTATGAGCAGAACCAGCAGGATGTTGCGAACGAAACCGTCGCAATGGCAGGCGATGTACGTTTCTACCTAGAGAGAAGCGCGGTTTCCGACCAAGGCTTTGCCGAGTTTTACGCGTTCCAGGCGCAGGCTAGGGACATGACCGAATCTGCCATATTCCAGCAGCTGGAAGATGGTAGTTTGCGGACCGCTGCCATTTACGACTTGTTGGTAGAGAATGAGCCTCTGGAATTTGGCGCGCGAGCCCTCCCAGTGTTGCAAAACGGGGACCAGGTCGTAGTTGAAGGTAGCCCACAACGTATAGCTTCCCTCGCTCCGATTGACCGGGAGAGCGGCATCTACCTTTACAATGCGCGCGATTCCGAAGCGGAGAGCTTCAACTATTGGGAGCGAGCGCAATCGATCAACTCCAGCTATGAATCTCTAACCAGGCGGGCGAGGGCGCTTCAACTTCGCTTCAATCTAGCAATTCTGGTGGTCAGCCTCGCTCTCATAAGTCTGGCCGTTTGGTTTGCACTGCGCTTTGCGGATCGGCAGGTTGAGCCACTGACCGAATTGGTTGCGGCAGCGAACAAGGTTGGCGCCGGAAACTTCGCATTACGAGTGGCCGGTCGCACTAGCGGAGATGAGATCGGGCTACTCAACCGAGCCTTCAACCGCATGACTTCCCAGCTCGAGAAGCAAAATAACGAGCTAGTTAGTGCGAATAGACAAATCGATGATCGCCGAGCATTCATGGAAGCAGTACTTGAGTCCGTCACTGCAGGCGTCATTTCCGTCGACGAGGGCGGCAAAGTCCTCTTGATGAACAGCTCTGCCCAGAAGTTGCTGCTAGGAGACACTACCGACTCGGCCCTTGGGCTCGAGCTTTGCGCATTTGCACCGGAAATCGATCGTCTCGTCGAAGGCGGGCTGACAAGCGGGATTATCACCCAGGCAAAGGGTGATGAGCTACTAACCCTTGCAGTCAGAGTCGCGCCTGAGAAGGGCGGTCATGTAATTACCTTTGAGGATATCACCAGTCAGCTCCTCGACCAACGGCAAGCGGCATGGTCCGACGTTGCCCGAAGGATCGCGCACGAGATCAAGAACCCACTTACGCCTATCCAGCTTGCGACGGAGCGGCTTAAAAGGCGTTATCGCAAGCAAATCGAGAGCGACGGCGACCTGTTCGATGAGTTGACGTCGACGATCGTGCGACAAGTCGGTGATCTGCGTAAGATGGTCGATGAGTTTTCATCATTTGCGCGGCTTCCCAAACCGCATTTCAGAAATGAAGATGCACTTGATCTGGTGCGACAAGCGCTGTTTCTTCAGGAAGTCGCCCACCCACAAGTCAATTTCCGTTTGGATGTCGATCCTTCGCAGGATTTCTCAATCGCCTGTGACAGGCACCAGC
>DMWU01000060.1:0-282 GCA_003483125.1 Erythrobacter sp.
ATGCGATATGGGAATCGGGAAGAATGCCTCCGGTCATTAGCTTGTTTAGGCAGCCGCTGCTGGCAGAAATGTATCAAACAGGTGTTGGTTTGGAAGAATTGGTGCGCCACGTGGTCATCCACGAAGCTGGCCACCATTTTGGATTTTCCGACAACGAAATGCATGCCCTTGAAAGGCAAGTGGACAAGTAGTTTCCAAGGTAACGGCATGCCTAAACAAAAAAGCCCACCCCTTGCTGGGATGGGCTTTCTTGGCGCGCCAGGAAGGATTCGAACCTCCGAC
>DMWU01000060.1:446-2542 GCA_003483125.1 Erythrobacter sp.
TGTTTATTTTGATAAAGAAAATAATATAACAGGAATTAAAAATTCAATTCCAGAGCAAAAGCTAAAATCTGTTTAAATTTGGCGCGCCCGGAAGGATTCGAACCTCCGACCCCCTGGTTCGTAGCCAGGTACTCTATCCAGCTGAGCTACTGGCGCGCTGAGCGGCGGCACATAGGGGGCGATGCGACTATTGGCAATCCCTTAATCGCCAGGATTTTTGGCTAGGCACATTCTGTCGGGAAAACTTGTGCTGCAAGGTCCAAATCGAGCGGAGGCTTGGCCAATTGTGCAATCTCTGACGGCTCAAACCAGTCGATTTCACCTCCCTCATGCGGAATTGGTGAACCCTCCCATGCGCGGACGATGTAAAGCAATATGACAATCGGCTTGCCTGAGGAATTGGCAGGTTCATGCGCAAATGCGGCACGCTTCATATCCGCAGTGTCCAGCACGATCCCGAGCTCTTCTTTCAACTCGCGAGCCAATGAAAGTGGCGGATTCTCGCCGTTTTCTACCTTTCCGCCAGGAAACTCCCACAGGCCAGCATGATGTTTTCCAAGCGGTCGCCGGTGCATCAACCAGCGACCATCATCGCGCTGCAGCGCCCCTGCCACCACCAATTGCCATGTCGGGAAATTTTCCACTTTCTGCGCCCCCGTACACCTTTTCTTAAAACTCTCAGCCGAAAACCTAACGCATCAGGAACAAATCGATAGGTGTTTCCATGATTATTGCCAATTTCCTGAAACAATTGGGAAAAGACAATTCGGGAGCCACCGCAATCGAGTACGGCCTGATCGTGAGCCTTATTGTGATCGCCATTATTGGTGCTCTGAACAGTTTTGCTGCTGAGAGCATTCAGATGTGGGGGATGGTCACCAATGGGTATCAGGAAGCGACACAGGGGTAACGGACGGTGTTAGCAAATTATCAACGACTGTTCCCTAGTGAAAATACAGTCTGTCCAGAAATCTTACGGGCAGACACGGGTACCGAAGACTGAACCAGGAGACTTAAAATGACTTTCTTCAAGAAAATGCTCAAGGACGAACAGGGTGCAACTGCTATTGAATATGGCCTGATTGCTGCTCTTATCGCTATCGCTGCAATCACTGCAATGACTAGCCTCGGCCAGGAACTGAGCACGACTTTCAGCACCGTTGGCGGTGAACTGGCTACTGCTAACGCTGCTGCTTAATAGCGCAGTCTAGCTAAGCTAACAAAAGGGGCGGCAGGGAAACCTACCGCCCTTTTTCTTTGTCCGCTCCCTCCCTCAAACAGGGTAACTAAACAACCGCTCTATCGAGCGCGGACTATCAGCTTTACCTTCTGTCCAGCCCGCAATGTATCGGAAGCCCCCAAGGCATTTAGCACTCGAAAGCGATCTTCGCGGGCATTCTCATAGGCCATCCGGCTCGCCAGGGATTGGATAGTATCACCGCTGCGTACGGTCACAACATCAACTCTCCGAGCGACCACATTGCTTGCTTCGCTCGCGCTGATCCTGCGCATTGACTGGAACATAGAATTGAACGGATTGGCGCGACCTGCCGGTGTAATCGTGGCGAAGTGATACGCGCGGTCGGAAGCAAATTCATAGGCAAACACCACCAGCTCAACCTGGCCTTGCCCATTGTTGACCCGGGTCGTTCCATAGGCCGCCGGAATACCATTGATCGTTGTCGACTGAATGCTTGAAGGCCGCAAATTTTGGTCGTCCCCCAATGTCGCAAATTGCTGACGGATATAGTTCGACAGATTGCCATCATACGATGCCAGCGTCAGCTGCGCCTTCCCACTCTGGCCGTTGATGCTTACCGCTTTCGTACCATTCACCATGTAGAAGCCTTGCGGTGCGGTGAATGCTAGACGCATCTCGGGATGAATGAACTGACGTCCTTCAATCATCCCTTGCGCGGGATCATCGCCATACATCAGCCCATCTATCCGGGTTAGGAACGTATCGCCATTGGTGAACCCGCCTGCCATTCCTTCAACCTTGCCCAATGCGGTTTGGACTCGGCTTGCCGGATCGGGGTGAGTTGAAGCCCACTCCGGAATTGACGCATCGCGACCCTGCAACCGCGCATCCAGCG
>DMWU01000163.1 GCA_003483125.1 Erythrobacter sp.
TTGATGGAGCGGCCGTTTGGTGGCCCTGTTCATTTGCGCGCAAGTTTGATCACGCTAGGATGGGATCTCGTGGCCTCCCCCCCCGAGGCCATGCTCATATTTTTCCGGAGAGGATAGTTGAACCTTGTTTCGAAGCTCGCGCTCACTGGGGCGCTCATCATGACTGCCAATTCCACCACTTCTCTCGCCAATGACGGTATTCCAGGCCCCGATGAGGATCCGCATATCTGGCTGGAAGAAGCCTATGACGAGGCGGCGCTGACATGGGTCGAAAATGAGAATGAGCGAACACTCGCACATTTCACCACCGATGCGCGTTTCGAAAAGCTGAAAAATGATGCGCTCGCGATTCTCGATAGCGAGGATCGTATTCCTTACGTTTCGATCCGCCCCGATGGCCTTTACAATTTCTGGCAGGATAAAGAGAATCCGCGCGGTCTGGTCCGGCGCACGACGTTGGAAAGTTACCGCACCGATAACCCGGAGTGGGAACTGGTGCTGGATGTGGACGCGCTCGCGAAGTCAGAAGGCCGCGAGTGGGTTTATAAGGGCTCAACCTGCCTGCCGCCCGACTTGCGGCATTGCATGATTGCCCTTTCAGACGGCGGCAAGGACGCGACCGTGCTGCGCGAATTCGACATGGAGACCCTGAGCTTCGTCGAAGGCGGATTCGAGCTGAAAGAGAGCCAAGGCAGCATCCAATGGATCGACAAGGACACCTTGCTCGTCAGCCGAAACTTCAGCGAAGAGCTGAGGACGGAAAGCGAATACCCCTTCACAACGCGTGTCTGGAAGCGCGGCCAATCGATTGACGAGGCTCAGGAAATATTCCGCGGCGAACGGACCGACGTCTGGTCCGGTGCAAGCTTGCTGCGTGACAATGAAGGCGTGATCCATGCGCGCACTGCTTTTCGTGCGGTTAGCTTCCATGAGACCGAATATTACGTCGAGAAGGATAGCGAATGGCTCAGGCTCGATATCCCGCTCAAAGCCTCGCCCTATGGAATTGTCGACAGGCACTTGCTCTATTCAACCGATGTTGATTGGGTGGCTGACGGACAAACATTCCCTGCAGATTCGCTGATTGCGGTTGATCTTGAGGAGTGGAAATCAGACCCCAACGGCGCGAAGAAGGTTTTGGTTTGGGCGCCAGGCAATCGCCAGACGAAACGCGGCGGTGCAATCACCGGCAACTCTCTGTTCGTGAGTATGCTGGACAATGTTGTCGGTCGTATCGTCCGCTTCGATTTTGAAGACGGCGATTGGGTACAGACCAAGGTTGACCTGCCTGACAATGCAACATTGAGCGTACAGACTGCGTCGAATGAAACCGACCAGATCATGTTCACCTCAACCGATTTCCTCAATCCGACGACGCTTTTCTATTCGGATGGCGGAAAGCCTGAAGTGCTCAAGCAGTCTCCCAGCCGCTTTGACAAGATGGGGATGGAAGTTGAACAGCACGAGGCCACATCGGCCGATGGCACGAAGATTCCGTATTTCATCGTCAAGCCCGCGGGTATGGAACTGAATGGCAGCACCGCTACGCTGCTCACTGGCTATGGTGGCTTCCAAGTCCCTCGCCTGCCCGGCTACCTAAGTACGACGGGTAAGCTTTGGCTCGAAAATGGCGGCGCATATGTCCTGGCCAATTTGCGCGGCGGTGGTGAATTCGGCCCCGGCTGGCATCAAACGGCCATTCGTGAAAACAAGCAGCGAACCTGGGATGATTTCATCGCAGTTGCCGAGGATCTCGTGGCTCGCGGTTTCACCAGCCCGGATCATTTGGGCATCACTGGCGGTTCTCAGGGTGGATTGCTGGTAGGCACCGCATTTACACAGCGCCCTGAACTTTTCGATGCTGCCGTGGTCTGGATACCGCTATTCGATATGCTGCGCTATCACGAGATTGGTCGTGGCGCTTCCTGGGTGGGTGAATATGGCGATCCGCGCATTCCCGAACAGCGCGCATGGATTGAGCCCTATACACCCTATCAGAAGCTCGACGAGGACAAGGATTTCCCAAATCCGCTCTTCATCACATCGACCGCTGACGATCGCACGCACCCCAGCCATGGCCGCAAGGCGGCAGCCAAGCTGAAAGCCAAGGGTGACAATTATTGGTATTTTGAAGACATGCAGGGTGGCCATTCCGGGGGCGTCGATAACGAGCAGCGCGCAAAGCTGCAGGCCTTGCAATACACCTATCTGATGCAGCGATTGATGGACGACAATTCGTCCGAATAATCGTTAATATACAGATTAATACGGAAGGGCGGCCAATTGGTCGCCCTTTTGCGTAGGAACACTTAGAAAAGCTGCCATAAGTTTTTTCAGCATAGAGTGTATTTCCGATTCACCATAATTGAGCTGGAGACATAAGGTGGATCGACAAGGTGAGTTTGACGGTAATAACTGCACTGAAGAGGAGGTGGCTGTCATTCTGGAAGATGCCGGCAATCAGGATGATAACGCGAAAGCCAACCCGGCTGCTTACGCCATTTTCCAGCGATATATGCATGATGCCTGTATGAATATCGAACTGGCAGTCGAAAGCGACGCCCTGGATGGCCAGGAGTGGCAGCGATTGAACCGACAGTTCAGCTATATCGCAAATATCGCAAGCCTGTTTGGTAAAGCCGAACTTGGTTAGCTTGCGGGCGAGCTTGGCAGGGGGCTCGAAATCCTCTCGCCGCGCGCCCGGGTCAGGCGATTGCGCAATGCACGAAACGAATTCACAAGAATGGCCGTGCGCGATGATCTCATGTGGGCCTAGAGAGCCGGCAGCTACTGTACTGCCACCCCGAC
>DMWU01000204.1 GCA_003483125.1 Erythrobacter sp.
TCGGCATAGCCTTTCAGGTGGCCGTCGATGAAGCTGCCGAACTGGCCCACGATCATCTTGCCTGCGGGCTCGGCGATCAGAGGGAAGGCGTCACCCTGTTCGCGAATGCCGGGAGACATGGCGGTACGCACCAAGGTCGCATCCATTTCAATCCGTGCATTGCGAAGGGCATTTTCGATGATGTCGAGCGTGACTGGGTCGATTTCCACCTTCTGGAAGGGGGCATCATTAGTTTCGATGATTTGTGCTGGCATCGGCTTAGCCCTCCTGTTCCGGGTTGATCAGAATGTTCCCCACCGCGTCGATCGTCGCAACGCATCCGGACTCGATCAGTGTGGTGGAATCCATCTCGGTGATTATCGCCGGGCCGGGTATTACATCGCCTTGGCGAAGCTTCGCCCGGTCATAGATTACGGCAGCCTGTTCGCGCCCATCCATCCAAAGTGTGTGATCGCGGATCTTGGCGGCGGCTGGATTGCCGTCACCCTTCTCCAGCTCCGCAGCGGGGAGGGCAGGGGGCTGGCCCAAAGCCACGGCCCTGAGGTTCACGATCTCGTGCGGCGTATCCATGTTGAAGGTGAAAAGGCGATGATGCTCATCGTCAAAGCGCTTCAAAATTCCCTCGATCCCGTTAGCTTCGAGCACTTGTTTATCGATTGTGAGGGGAACCTCGAAGGCTTGCCCTGCATAGCGTACATCGACCTCAAACTGCGTCACGATCTGGTCTTCAGCTACGCCGTCAGCAATCAGCTCGCCCCGTGTCTGGCCCGCCATTTCATCGAGAACTGCGGTTAGGTCGGATACCGATGTCATCTTCGCAAGTTTTGAGAAGCTACGCGCAGTTTCGGTCCGCATTCGCGTGGTGGCATCGCCCAGGGCGCACAATACGCCGGGGGAGACCGGAGAAATTGCTGGCCAGCTACCCATTAGCCGCGCAACCGCATTTACATGTAGCGGGCCGGCGCCTCCAAAACCCATTAGCGCGAATTCGCGCGGATCATAGCCTTGTTGGACACTGATCATCCGTAGCGCGCCAAACATGTTCTCATTGACGATGTCGATGATACCGCGCGCAGCCTCCATCAGGCCGACGCCCAGCGCATCGGCTATAGTCTGCACTGCCTTTTTCGCACCTTCGCGATCGAGATGGAACGATCCGCCGAGCAAATCCTCGGGCAGGTAGCCTAGCACCACATTGGCATCGGTTACGGTCGGCAATTCGCCGCCCTTGCCATATGCAACCGGGCCGGGAACCGCGCCTGCGCTTTCCGGGCCGACGCGCAGCGCGCCGGTCAGTTCGGGGACGTGCGCTATAGAACCACCACCGGCCCCAACGGTTTTTACGTCGAGTGCGGAGGCACGCACTGAAAGGTGCCCGACATCGGTTGTGCGAACCCGGCGCGCCTCAAGTCCTTCGATCAAGGCAACATCGGTCGATGTGCCGCCAACGTCGAGCGTCAAAATATTTTCAAAGCCAGCGTTTTTAGCGACCCAAAGGGCACCAGTTACGCCGCCCGCAGGGCCCGACATCAAGATGTTAACCGGGTGTTCCTCGGCCTTCTGGCTGCTCATTAAGCCACCGTCCGAGCGGAGGAGGGAGAGCCGACCTTTCAGGCCTTCTTCTTCCAAGCGCTTGCGCAGGTTGGACACGTAGTTGCCAACCACGGGCCGCACAGCAGCATTGGCAACTGTCGTTAGAGTGCGCTCATATTCCTGCATCTCGGGCAGTACTTCATGGCTCAGTGAGACTGGCACATCGGGCAATTCTTCGGCTGCGATTTCGCCGATACGCGTCTCATGCGCGCCATTTACGTAAGCGTTGATCAGGCTGACAGTCAGGGCTTCGACGCCTTGCGATTTCAGTTTGCGCAATTCAGACCGCACCGCATCCTCATCCAAGGGACGGATCTCGTTGCCGTCTGCGTCCATGCGTCCGGGAACTTCGACGGTATCTTCCAGATGCGCGAGAGGCTGGGGCTTTGGCCATACGATCCAGGCGGCAAGTCCGCCGGGCACGAAGCTTCGGGCTATCTGCATGATGTCGCGATAGCCCTCTGTCGTGACAAGCCCGACCTTGGCGCCCTTGCCCTCAAGCACCGCATTGGTAGCAACGGTGGTGCCATGCAGGAAATAGGCGATGTCATCTGCGGAAACGCCAGCTTCCTCTGTCAGTGCCTTGACTCCGTTAAGGATCCCCTCGGAGCTATCATGCGGGGTCGACGGCGTCTTGTGACGCCAGAATTTTCCGCTCTCCTCGTCGAATAGCAAGAGGTCAGTGAAAGTCCCCCCAACGTCGACGCCCAACCTGTAAGTCATAATCTCTCCCTGTCGGGTGCTTCAGGCCGCGCGAGCGACCAAAGATGGTAGTTCGCGCCCGAGCGCTTTTGCAAAATTGCGGTTGGTTTCGATCGCCATCTGCAGATCGATCCCTGTGTAGATTCCTGAATTTTCCATCATATAGACAAGGTCTTCTGTGGCAATATTGCCTGTGGCCTTGGGGGCGAAGGGGCAACCGCCCAATCCGCCAAGGCTGGCATCGAAGATACGCACACCGGCACCATATGCGGCCCATGCATTCGCAATGCCCGTGCCGCGCGTATTGTGGAAATGCGCGCGCAAGGGGACCTTGTCGCCAAGTAGTTCACCGAGCTTGCCGAACAGATCGGCAATCTGCGCTGGTGTACCGACACCTATGGTATCGGCCAGCGCAATCTCTTCAGGATCCTCGGCCGCCATTTCCTCAGCGATCTTGAGCACCGTTTCAGGCTTGACCTTGCCTTCGAATGGGCAGCCGAACGCGGCACTTATGGTGATCTGGGCACGCATTCCTTCCGCCTTGGCGAAGCGGATCATATCGCGGTTTTCTCGAATGCCCTCCGAAATTGTCTGGCCTTGGTTTTTCTGGCCGAACGTATCGCTGGCAACGAGTACGCATCCAACTTGGTCGATGCCGCGCTGTCCATTTTCACGCGTAGCAAGTGCGCGCATCACGCCGCGCTTGTTTAAGACCAGGCCGATATAGGTTGTATCGGGTCGGTCAGGCAGGCCGGCGATTACCGCCTCGGCATCGGCCATTTGCGGCACAAGTTTCGGATGGACGAAGCTCGCAACCTCAAGCCTGCGTGCTCCATAGTCGAGCATGCCCTCGATAAGAGCGAGCTTGGCGCTTGTCTTTATCGTTTCAGGCTCATTCTGTAGCCCGTCACGCGGGCCGACCTCGACAATTTCTATCGATTGTAGATTTTCTGTATACATTTATGCCGCGCCCCGATCAATCGATGAAAGGCCGCCATGGGCATCGGCATATGCATGGAATGCCCTGCGGATATGGCCCGCCATGACCGCTTCAGCCCAGTCGCCATCGCGGCGGGCGAATGCCGCAAGCAGGTCTTCGTGCTCGCTATAAGAGCGATTGAATGCCTCGCGGCCATAGTGCTGAGCGGTGCGCCAGACCACGGGCTGCTCGATCAGCGATCCGAGAAGGCTGGCAAGGCGCCGCGATTTAGCGGCCTCAAGTATGATCGCGTGAAAATCCTTATTGTGCTTTAAGAATGTGGCGACATCGGTTTTCTCGCCTCGAGTTGCCTCATAAATAGTTGAATTACAAGCACGTAGCTGCTTCATGGTCCTTTCGTCCATACGCTCTGCTGCGCGGCGTGCGGCCTAACCCTCCACCATCGCGCGCAGTTCGAATGCGTCGGCAACACCGCCCAGTGCTCAGCCGGCGTCGAGGCTC
>DMWU01000208.1 GCA_003483125.1 Erythrobacter sp.
CTCAGAGCGGCTACAAGGCCTGGACTAGCTGATCCTCGGATAACCCGTCGGTCGGATCGACCCCAGGGTTCCCTAAATACCTGCTTTTGAAAAGGAAATATCAAAAAATTCCTAGCGCCAACCCTTCTTGCATCGTCCGTCCCAATTCGCGACATTGTTCCAGATTGTCTGATGGAACAGTCTTCTGCGCGAGAATTTCTTCGGTTGTTTGGGCTTCCAAATTCACGATTATCCCTTCCGCAACTCGCCGTAGTCGCCATCCGGTTGCGATACGATCAATCTGTCGCTCAGCATTCTCTCCATCCGATCCTGCCGCAATCGCTGTGCAGTATGCCCTTCCTTCTATCTCTCCGAGCAATGGGTAATAGCATTGATCGAACATTTCTTTCATTTCGCCGGAAAGGCTGGCGAGGTTTTCGGGACAAACAAAGAGATATGCATCGGCTTCCAGAAAGTCCCTTGGTGCGGCATTTTTGGCGCGGATAATTCTTGCGCCATTTCCAGCACCATCGTGGGCAGCCATTGCCATTGCTTCGCTGGCCCCGGTGCGGCTGTGCCAAATGATCAAGAGTACTGGATCGTTCAAAACTGGATGAGAAAGCGTGCTTCGCTGTAGATTGTCAAATCTTTGCCCCTGTTCGGGTTGGCAAGGCTGGGCTAAATTCGCATTATGGAGTCAAGATCCCTTTCCCCCGTATTCGGAGTTTCATCATCGCTTTCCGGCCGCGCATGGCATTGGCGCGGGGGAAACATGGAGCTTGAAAGCGACGCGTCAGGACTCGAGAATGACATCCTCAGACAATTGCTGCTGACGCGGGGAGTAGCGCCCGAGGATGTGACCCGCCATATCTCCCCAACATTGCGTGATTTCCTGCCTGATCCTGCGATGTTTCAAGACATGGAAACTGCGGCAGAGCGTATCGCTCAGGCTATATTGGGCGAAGAGAAGATCACCATTTACGGCGATTACGATGTCGACGGCGCGACAAGCGCTGCTCTGCTGATCGATTTGTTACGCCAGCTGGGTGTTGAAGCACACTATTACATCCCTGACCGCTTGCTCGAAGGATATGGACCTAGCGGAGAAGCATTGGTGCGGCTCGCTGAAGAGGGTTCGAGCCTAGTTGTAACAGTCGATTGCGGAGCCATGGCCTTTGATGCGCTCGAACAAGCGCGTGCGGCAGGTCTGGACGTAATTGTTGTCGATCATCACAAATGCGCCGCTGAGAACCCGCCTGCGGTCGCCCTGGTTAATCCCAACCGACTCGATGAAAGCGACGAAGCTGCCAGCCATGGACATCTCGCCGCAGTAGGCGTCGCATTCCTTCTAGCTGTCGCGTTAGTGAGGGCGTTGCGCAATCGGAGCTTCTTTTCAGATGAGAAAGAGCCGGACCTGATGTCACTGCTCGACCTTGTCGCACTTGGGACAGTAGCTGACGTTGCAATGCTGAAGTCCCTTAACCGAGCGTTTGTGACACAAGGTTTGAAGGTGATGGCCCGTCGAAAACGAATAGGCATGGCATCGCTAATCGATGCAAGCAGGATAAATCGTGCTCCCCAATCAAGCGACCTTGGGTTCGCTCTGGGGCCGCGAATAAATGCCGGCGGAAGAGTAGGAGAATCGACGCTAGGCGTTCGCCTCCTTACGACCCAGGATGCTGATGAGGCTCGCGATATCGCGGCGCAGCTCTCATCGCTAAATGAAGACCGCAGGGCGATAGAGGCTCAAGTTCAGGAAGAAGCCGAATCGCAAATACTGGCGCAAGGCAACCATGCGGTGCAGGTCTTTTCCGGAGAAGGTTGGCATCCTGGCGTTATCGGAATCGTTGCGGGCAGGCTTAAAGAGAAGACAGGCAAGCCAGCATTCGCCATCGCGGTGGATCGCGAAGGCGGGATCGGCAAGGGGTCGGGTCGTTCGATCAGCGGCGTCGACCTAGGCGCAGCGGTAATTGCTGCACGCGAAGAAGGACTGCTCCTTGCCGGTGGCGGACACGCGATGGCTGCCGGGATAACTATCGAATCGAGTAAGCTTGGCGCTTTCACCGAATTTTTGCAGGATAGGCTCGCCAACAAGGTAGATGCCGCCCGTGCCAGCCAGGTACTTCAGCTCGATCTCAGCATCGCCTCGGGCGGGCTGAACCCCGCCCTCGTCGAGGTGCTGGAACAGGCAGGGCCATTCGGCGTTGGCTGGCCTGCGCCCCGAATTGCGGTTGGTCCCGTAAGAATCGTCAAGGCCGATATCGTAGGCAAGGATCATTTGCGCATTATTGCCGCTGGGGAAGACGGCAAATCATTCAAGGGAATCGCTTTTCGCGCAGGCGAGACCGAAATGGCGCA
This sequence comes from Erythrobacter sp., assembly GCA_003483125.1. Lineage (GTDB taxonomy): Bacteria > Pseudomonadota > Alphaproteobacteria > Sphingomonadales > Sphingomonadaceae > Erythrobacter. The sequence continues at coordinate 2,338 of DMWU01000208.1, forward strand.
GACCCTGTTACATCGATCAAAGGGCCGCCGCTTCTTCCTGATGGGTCGTGCGAAAATTGACGATTGGGGCAGCCGTCCGGCGGCAGAATTGCACCTGGAAGATGCAGCTTTTGCAGATTGATTGCTGGAAGGGCTTGACCGCGCCAGAACGCACCCGTAAAGGCGCGCTCTCGCAAGCGAGTGGCCCCTTCGTCTAGTGGCCTAGGACGCCGCCCTTTCACGGCGGAAACACGGGTTCGAGTCCCGTAGGGGTCACCAACTTCCCTCTCCCACTCAGCTTTTTGTGCGCAATGGCCGGTATCACGCCGATTGCCGCTTTCTTGCGGCTTCGCTTCTGGTATGGCGCGGTCACGATGGAAGATCGCAAACCGATTCCCACAGCTGGCCTGGCGATCGCCTTGTTAACATCCTTGGCTCTATTGCTGAGCGAAGTCGAGTTCGGCCTCGCTGTCGCTGTACTAGTCATTTGGGTCGGATCTCTTTTCCTCGCGAGTTCACGCCCCCCCGAGGTCCGAACGCGGTCGGACAACAAGGATGTGGCGCGCGACGTGGTTAAAGACCTGATCGAACACTCCGCCATCCCTATGCTGCTAACGGAGGATGAAAGGATCTCGATTGCAAATGATGCAGCGCTCGAAATCCTTGGGAAGCATATTCTTGGCCAAGATACCCGAATGGCCTTCCGCCAACCTGAAGCAATCTCATTGCTGTCCAAGTCCAAGAACGGACACGTTACAATTCGTAATCTCGCAAGGCGTCGTGACCTTTGGCGAATGAATCGCCAACAGCTGAACGAAGATTTGGCCGTGATCGAGTTGATCAACCAGACTGCAGAAGCAGATATCAGCCGCGCCCACACGGATTTCGTCGCCAATGCCAGTCATGAGCTTCGCACTCCGCTTGCTTCTATCATAGGTTATGTCGAAACGCTCAGTGAGGAGGGTGGCGACATAAGCGCCAAGACCTCAAAAAAATTCATCGACACAGTTTTGCGCGAGGGTAAGCGACTGCAAAGCCTGGTCAGTGATTTGATGTCGCTCTCTCGCATCGAGGCTGAAAAGCATGAACGGCCAAGCAAGGTGGTCGAATTGCAGCCCCTGGTAGAGCGTGCATCTCGAGACGCTGCTGGATCAGATCGTTCAAAATTCCTGGAACTGGAAAGCGAAGGCTCGCCAAAAATACTTGGTGACGCGCAACAGCTTGAGCAACTCGTGCGCAACCTCGTGGACAATGCTTTCAAGTATGGTGCAAGCGATAAGCCGGTTACCGTGCGTGTCGATACCGGACCGCATGGCAATGCCAGAATCAAGGTTTCGGATCAGGGGGAAGGTATAGCTCCAGAACATATCCCCCACCTCACCAGGAGGTTTTATCGCACCGATCCCGCGCGCAGCAGGGCGTCGGGCGGAACAGGACTGGGCCTAGCCATTGTGAAACATATCGTGGAGCGTCATCACGGACGTCTCGACATAGCGAGCGAAGTCGGCAAAGGAACCGAAATCACAGTTAGGATCCCCCTCAGTTCAGGCGGATCGGAGCGTTCGTCATGAATCTGTCATATTTCTTTAACATCGCGCTGAAGAGTTTCACAAATCGACTCGATACCGGCGTTACACAGCCAATCTAAGGATAGAGTTCAGTAACCGTGTCTCCCCTGACGCTCATTCTAATTGCTTTCGGCCTGGGCCTGATCGGCTGGCTTGCTGGCCGCGCCAAGGCGTGGAGTTTCCAGCAGGATAATGATCCGAAACTGCTCGCGGCGCGCCCGAACTATCATGGCTGGTATGTAGCCTTATGGATTCTCCTGCCAGTCGTCCTTTTCGCGACTTTATGGTCATTCATTGCACCGCAGCTTGTATTGCAATCAGTCCTGGCTTCCGATGCCGGCCAGCAATTGCCGGAATTCGGGTTCGAAAGTCAGGCCCTGCTTTCAGAGGCGCGTAGCGTCGCAGCAGGGCAGGCAACCAGCTTTTTCAACCAGGATGCGGAGCCACTCGTCGAGCCATTCAGACAGGCGATGACGCATTACAACATTATCGGGATTCTCAGCTCCGTCCTGATCGCATTTCTTGCCGGCGCATACGCCTTCTTGCGGGTTAAGCCGGATTTCAAGGCGCGCACCAAAGTAGAGCGCACCGTAATGGCCGTACTGCTGCTGGCATCGCTGGTAGCGATCCTTACAACATTTGGGATATTTGTTAGCCTCGTATTTGAAACTATTAGGTTTTTTGGAATGGTTAGTCCGTCAGACTTCCTGTTCGGCACGTTCTGGGCTCCAGACCCAATGAGCAACCCCGAAAGCCCCGATGGTTCACGCTACGGCGCAATTCCGCTGTTCTGGGGAACAATTTATATAGGCGCGATCATCGCAATGATCGTGGCAATACCGCTGGGGCTAATGAGTGCCATCTATCTTACTCAATATGCCAATCCTCGCTTGCGCTCCTGGCTCAAACCCGCGCTCGAAATTCTCGCCGGCGTACCCACAGTGGTGTACGGTTATTTCGCGGCCCTTACTGTTGCACCGGCTATCCGCGACATCGCTGTATCGCTTGGCGCTTCGAACGCGTCGAGCGAAAGTGCCCTCGCCGCGGGACTGGTGATGGGCGTGATGATCATCCCATTCGTTTCTTCGATGGCGGATGATTCGATTGCTGCTGTGCCCAGCGCCATGCGTGACGGCAGCCTGGCAATGGGCGCCACCACTTCTGAAACGATTCGGCGTGTCCTCATACCCGCTGCCCTCCCCGGTATTGTTGCAGGGATCATGCTCGCGATCAGCCGAGCGATCGGTGAAACCATGATCGTTGTGATGGCCGCAGGCGCGTTGGCGAATCTCAGCGCCAATCCACTTGAGGCGATGACGACCGTTACTTTCCAGATCGTCGCCATGCTGACTGGCGAAGGCAGCTTCGATCACCCTGCCACGCTGAGTGCATTTGCGCTTGGCTTTGTACTCTTCATGGTAACGCTAGGGCTGAATTTCATCGCTCTGCGCGTCGTAAAACGGTTCCGCGAAGCTTATGAGTAACACTATCGCCCGTACGCGGACTGACGCCTTCGCCAAGCGCCTCAAGAAACGCTATGCGGCCGAACGCCGCTTCAAGCTGACAGGCCTTGCCGCGATCCTCACATCCGTCGCGGTCCTTATCTTTCTTCTCGGCTCGATGACCTACAACGGGTTGGGCGGATTCCAGCGCGCAGAATTGACCGTCGAGATCGATTTCTCCGAAAGTGGTATCGCGGCAAACGAGCAAACATTGTCGCAAGCTAACGCGACACAGATGCTTGAGGCCCAGGGGCTGCGCGAAGTGGTAAGCTTCTATGCTGAGATGTCCCTTGGCGCAGAGGGCGCAGACGAACTGAATGGCGAGGCTTGGCGCGAAGTTGCCGCAGCCATAATCGAAGAGCCGGAAATACTGCGCGAATTACGAACATTCTCATTGCCTGCAAGCGCGGATCTTGCGGCTGGGCTGAACGACGAGGGACTGCCTGAAATGCAAGTTCAAGCTGACAGGCTTGAAGCAGAAGGCAAGCTTTCGAAGAATTTCGATTTAGGTTTCCTCGCACGATCGGATGCAACCGACCCGCAAAAAGTCGGGATTTGGGGCGCTCTCAAAGGCTCGATCCTGACAATGATCGTGACCCTGCTGCTCGCATTCCCGATTGGTGTTTTGGCAGCACTTTACCTCGAAGAATATGCTCCCAAGAACCGCTGGACAGACATAATCGAGGTATCGATCAACAATCTTGCGGCGGTGCCATCGATTATTTTCGGTTTGCTCGGGCTGGCAGTCTTCCTGACCATGTTCCCGAATTTTCGTTCTGCACCTTTGATCGGCGGTATGACGCTGGCCTTGATGACAATGCCGGTGATCGTGATTTCGGGCCGCAATGCCATCAAGGCAGTGCCGCCTTCGATCCGCGATGGCGCCCTGGCAATCGGCGCTTCGCCAGTACAAGTGGTGTTCCATCACGTACTGCCATTGGCTCTACCCGGTATCTTAACAGGCACCATTATTCGTATGGCGCGCGCTCTTGGAGAAACGGCTCCACTGCTGATGATCGGTATGCGCGCATTTGTAGCGACGCCGCCCGATGGTTTTACTTCGCCTGCCACAGTTTTACCTGTGCAGATTTTCCTTTGGTCCGACGAAATTGACAGGGGCTTTGTCGAACGCACCAGCGCAGCTATTATTGTGTTGCTGCTGTTCTTGCTGCTGATGAATGGCCTCGCCATCTACCTACGCAACAAATTCGAGAAAACATGGTGACCGTATTACATCCCAACCTTGAGCAGGCCGAAGCCAAAATGCGCGCGACCGATGTGTCGGTCTATTACGCAGACAAGATGGCTATCGACAATGTGTCGATCGACATCCCGGCGAGCTACGTCACTGCATTTATCGGCCCGTCGGGCTGCGGGAAATCCACCTTTCTACGCGCACTGAACCGGATGAATGACACCATTCCCACCGCCAGGGTCGAAGGCCTCATCGAACTGGATGGTGAGGATGTCTATTCCTCTGGCATGGACGTCGTGCAATTGCGCGCCCGCGTGGGCATGGTATTCCAGAAACCCAACCCGTTCCCCAAGTCGATTTACGACAATATTGCATACGGCCCGCGGATCCATGGACTTGCGGAAAAGAAAGAGGACCTCGACGAGATCGTCGAAAAATCGCTTCATCGCGCAGGGCTTTGGGATGAGGTGAAGGATCGGATGGCGGACTCCGGCACGGCACTATCGGGCGGCCAGCAACAACGCCTGTGCATTGCCCGGGCGATTGCAGTCGATCCGGAAGTGATCCTGATGGACGAGCCCTGTTCGGCTCTTGATCCTATCGCAACCGCGCGCATCGAAGAGCTGATCGACGAACTTTCGGATCGCTATGCAATTGTGATTGTGACCCACTCAATGCAGCAGGCCGCGCGCGTATCGCAGCGAACAGCCTTTTTTCATCTTGGGAAAATGGTAGAATACGGTCCGACGTCGGACATATTTACCAACCCTATCGAGCAGCGAACTCAAGATTATATCACAGGACGCTACGGCTAATGGCAGAACATACAGTCAAAGCATTTGATGCAGATATTACCAATCTGCGCGGTCTGATCGCCGAAATGGGTGGCCTAGCAGAAGTCGCAATTCAGGAAGCGATGGACGCGTTGGTGCGCGGCGATCAGGAACTCGCCGATGAGATCGTCGCGCGCGATAAAAAGATCGATGAGCTGGAGACTGAGGTCGACAAGCTTGCCGTGCGTATCATTGCTCTGCGTGCGCCCATGGCAGACGATCTGCGCGAAGTGATTGCCGCTCTTAAGATCGGCGGCGTCGTCGAGCGTATTCGCGATTATTCAAAGAACATCGCCAAGCGCGTAGGCAGGATCGACGGACGCTATCGGGTCGAGCCTCTTACCCTGTTGC
>DMWU01000203.1 GCA_003483125.1 Erythrobacter sp.
CGCGTGGCAAGCTGCCGCGCAAGCAGGTGACTCGTCAAGTCTCAGTCGCTTGCCAGCCTACTCATAAGGATTGCCGCGCGCTGTGCCTGCCTGGTGAAACTCGTCAGGTCGACATTTTCGCCCGGCGCATGCCCCAACCGTCCATTTGGCCCCATGCCCGCAAGGGCTGCCTCGACAACAGGAGCGACAAAACTGATATCCGCCGCGCCGCGACGGGAGGGCGGAAACTCATCCATCTGCTCAAGACCCATGTCCGCATTTATCTCGTTCAGCGCGGCGAGTAGCTCGCGATTGCCGTCTGTAGGCGACATTGGCGGGTACCGAAATTCAAAAACGATCTCAGCGTCAGTGCCGGCCAGGTTCTGATCGACGATCGCTCTCATCGCTGCGGCGATGCGTTCGGATTGCTCCTGCGAAATGGTACGCAGGTCGCCGGTTGCCATGGCAGTTGGAGGGATAATGTTGCTCTTGCCGCTTGCGCTCGCAGACAGGCCATCCTCTGTCATTTGCGCAGGCGTGCCGCCAACCATCAGGCCGACATTATAGGTGAGATTCTCTTCGGGCAGCTCGCGGCGAAATGCATCGAGGATCCGCGCCATTTCATAGATCGCGCCATAGCCCTGACCTTCTGCGAAGATACCGGAAGAATGCCCTGTCTTGCCTGTAGTGGTCAGCTGCCAGGTGTTGGAACTTCGGCGAGCGACCACGCCATAGTCAATACCATCTACGATGGAGAGACTTTCAAAACCAAGGGCCACATCCGCCCATTCACCTGCCTTGAGAAGATCGGCACGAGCCTGATCCAGAGGGTCGCCCGCATCCTCTTCATCGCCGGTAATCGCCACAACGATATTGGCATCTTCTAGCGTACCTGCAGCCTTCATTGCCCGCAATGCAGAAAGGATAACGACAATGCCGCCCTTATCGTCCTCCACACCCGGCCCGATCGCACGATTTCCCTCTCGTTCGAAGGTCTGGAAGGGTGAGTCTGGCTCGAATACAGTGTCGAGATGCGCGATCAGCAGCATGCGCGTGCCGCCCTTCTTGCCATCATGGCGGGCAAAGAGATGGCCAGCACGGCCAACATGCGACTGGTCGATCCACTCGACTTCGAAGCCGAGAGCCTCGAATTCCGGCACCAGCATGTCAGCGACCGCTTTCACGCCCTCGTGATTATGTGTGCCGCTATTCTGGTTGACCAGCTTTTCCAGCAGCAGGACATCGTCCTCAAAACCGGTTTCCACCGTCTCGACCATCACCTGCTCTGCATCCGAGAGATGCGCGGCGGCGGGAGCAGAAATCACCAAAGCAATTGGCGCGATCATGTTGCTGATAAATTTGGATTGGATCATGAAAATGAAGCTGCAGAATAAACTCAATTGGTCAAGGGGTAATCACACCGGTCCGCGTCCTACCAATACTGAACGAGTAGCCTCTATCAGATAAAGAGCAACAATCAGCGCGGGCGTGCCCAAAAATGCTGAACTGTATGCGCTTTCCAGACCAACATAGGCGATGAACGCGCCGACTAATACAAATGGAACTGATACAAGTAAGCTCCTAATCGGTTTGTCGGCACGCCAGGCAAATAGCGATGATGGAAGATCACGAAACCAAAATGAGAGCAAAGCACCAACAATCAAACACGCGCCTAACAACATAGAATAGAATATACTCATGAAGTAAATCGGAATTGCTATGGAGTCCGCGCACCAGGGAAATTGCCCCCGTTCCAAGTCTAACTCTAGGCTGACCAACTGCGAAAACCAGCTGAGAGCGAGTACGCCGACTCCCAGAACAAAAAAGTTTTGCGAGAGGTTGGGGAACCAATGCTCCTGCCATCTTTTTCACCGAATAAGTGGGTGAGCAAAGCGATCGTTATCGCGGCAAGAACCAAGCTTAGACCACCTTGCATCAAGGGATGACGCAGAGTCTCAATTGCCCCTAGCTGGTCGTACCAACCATCTAAAACACCATTCGGTCCACAGGCATTTAGCTTGAGTTGAGAAGCTTTTGCGTGATCGGCATACACTGGTAATGTAAGGCCGACAGAAAATGCTATCATCCCTATGAAAATTGCAGACCAAAACAAACCTGCCCGAATGCTAACCGACATCTAGAGGGTCTATCAATAAACTCTGGCCTTCGGTTCGATATAGGTAGCGTCTTCGGTGAGGGTGTATTCGTGTACCGGACGGTAATCGATGCGTACATCGCCGCCATTTCCGCCCCATCCTTCGAACCAGGCAACGGTGTGCTTCATCCATTCCTTATCGTCGCGATCCGGGTAATCTTCATGTGCGTGCGCACCGCGGCTTTCCTCGCGATTTTCAGCACTGGCAATGGTTACATTGGCCTGCGCCATAAGGTTGTCGAGCTCCAGCGTCTCGATCAGGTCACTATTCCAGATAAGCGAGCGATCGGAGACATGGATATCCCCCATCCTCTTATTGACCTGCTTCAACAGTTCCACACCTTCAGTCAGCAGCTTTCCGTCGCGGAACACGGCTGCGTGCTTCTGCATGCCTTTCTGCATTTCCTCGCGAATTTGCGCGGTCGGTGAACCGCCCTGCGCATTGCGGAAATGATCGAGGCGTGAAAGAGACAGATCGGCGCTGTCTGCGGCAAGCTCATCCTGCTTGGCACCCGGTTTGAGATTCTCTTTCAAATGCAGGCCGGTCGCGCGACCAAACACCACAAGGTCGATCAGCGAGTTCGAACCAAGACGGTTGGCGCCATGGACCGAAACGCAAGCTGCCTCACCTACGGCGTATAGCCCAGGCACGACATGATCAGGATCGCCATCAGGACCGATCGTTACTACTTCCCCGTGATAGTTACAGGGAATTCCGCCCATATTATAATGCACCGTGGGCGTCACCGGCAGTGGCTGGCGTGTCAGATCTACACCAGCGAAAATCTTGCCGCTTTCCGTGATACCCGGAAGGCGCTCTGCCAAAACCTTGGGGTCGATATGGTCTAGGTGAAGATAGATATGGTCGCCATCCGGGCCGACCCCGCGGCCTTCGCGCATTTCCAGGGCCATTGAGCGCGATACGACGTCGCGGCTAGCAAGGTCTTTAGCGCTGGGCGCATAGCGCTCCGTGAAACGCTCACCCTCGCTATTAGTGAGGTAGCCGCCCTCGCCCCGCGCGCCTTCGGTAATGAGGAC
>DMWU01000215.1 GCA_003483125.1 Erythrobacter sp.
CCTGTTCGCGCTGCTTCATGCCCAGGCTGATGCGTTCCTTCTCAACGTCGACGTCGAGAACAACGGCTTTGACTTCTTCACCCTTGCGGTGAAGCGCCAGCGCATCTTCGCCAGAGATGCCCCATGCGATATCCGACATGTGAACCATGCCGTCGACATCGCCTTCGAGGCCGATGAACAGGCCGAATTCGGTGGCGTTCTTGACTTCGCCAGCGACTTCGCTGCCCACTGCATGATTTGCAGCGAACTCTTCCCAGGGATTGCCCTGAGCTTGCTTGAGGCCGAGCGAGATACGACGCTTTTCGGGATCGATTTCGAGTACGATGACGTCCACTTCCTGGCTGGTCGATACGATCTTGCCAGGGTGAACATTCTTCTTGGTCCAGCTCATTTCCGAAACATGGACCAGGCCTTCAATGCCGGATTCCAGTTCAACAAATGCACCATATTCTGTGATATTGGTGACTGCACCAGAAAGCTTCGCGCCGATCGGGTATTTCGCGGCCACGCCATCCCATGGATCGCTTTCCAGCTGCTTCATACCCAGCGAGATGCGCTGCGTTTCAGGATTGATGCGAACTATCTGTACCTTCACAGTGTCACCGATATTGATTATCTCGTTAGGATGGTTGACGCGCTTGTAGCTCATGTCGGTGACGTGGAGCAGGCCATCAATGCCACCCAGATCAACGAATGCACCGTAGTCTGTGATGTTCTTGACGACGCCTTCGATCACTTGACCCTCTGCAAGCTGATCGATCAGTTCGCTGCGCTGTTCGGCGCGGGTCTCTTCAAGTACGGCACGGCGTGATACAACGATATTGCCGCGGCGACGATCCATCTTCAGGATCTGGAAAGGCTGCGGAACATCCATAAGCGGGGCGACATCGCGCACAGGACGGATATCGACCTGGCTACCTGGCAAGAAGGCAACGGCACCTTCAAGGTCAACGGTGAAACCACCTTTGACGCGGCCGAAGATGCGGCCTTCGACGCGCTTGCCTTCGCCAAATTCATTTTCGAGCTTGTCCCATGCGGCTTCGCGGCGTGCACGGTCGTGGCTCAGCATGGCTTCGCCATCGGCATTCTCGACGCGGTCGACAAATACTTCGACTTCGCTGCTGACTACCAGCCCGTGTTCGTCTTCGTTACGGGCAAATTCTTTCAGGGGAACGCGACCTTCGCTCTTGAGGCCGACGTCGATCATGGCCATGCCATTTTCGATTGCGGTTACGGTACCTTTTACGACGCGGCCTTCAAAGCCGCCGTCTTCTGCACCACCGAGTTGTTCATTGAGGAGCGCTTCAAAATCCGCGCGAGTTGGTGTGGCTGAAGTTGCCATTATGGGTTAGTCCTAATTGTCAATTTCCGGCCACCGGGTTGTGTCCCGGGGTCTTTTACCGTCTCCGAGCACCATTGCTCAGGCTAACGGGGCAAGAGGCCGAACTGCCCACGGGGTCGAATACCGTCGTAGGCATCCTCAAAACGATCTCATAAAATGCCGAAAGAGGCGTGAAGCACGCGAAGAAATTTGGCATCGTCAGGAGATTGTCCGTCGGACGGGCGGGCGCCTAGGCGATACGGGCAAAAAATGCAAGCAACTTGCGGTCAGCCGTCTATTGGGCCGCCTTCCAATCATCGACGACTTTGACGGCCGAGGCAATTGCATCCTCTTTGTTCATGTCGCTCGTATCGATGATCCATGCATCCTCTGCCGCGCGAAGGGGCGCATCCTTGCGCGAAATGTCCCTATTATCGCGCGCGACGATATCTTGTTCGATCTCGACCAGCGGAATGTCGATCTCTCTGTCATTCATTTCCAGCCAGCGGCGCATAGCCCGGGCCTGGACGCTTGCAGTAATAAACAGCTTCACGTCTGCGTTCGGCGCAATCACAGTGCCGATATCGCGTCCATCTAGTATCGCGCCGCCCGGTTGGCTGGCAAATGCTCTCTGTCGTTCAAACAATGCCTGTCTCACAGTATTATGAGCTGAAACACGGCTAGCCACCCCACCAATTTTTTCTGACCGCAAGAACGGATCTTCAAGAAGCTCGTTGTCGAATTCGCAGGCCTTTACCGCGTCACTTTCATTGCCGGGGTCGCCATCGTTCAATTGCACCTGCCGAGCGACCGCACGATAAAGTAGTCCGGTATCAAGATGAGGCAGGTCGAAATGCGCGGCCAGCGCTTTTGCGATGGCCCCCTTTCCGGAAGCCGTTGGCCCGTCCACTGCGATGATCATGCGGTCGCTCCCTCAAGCAATGCCTCGAAATTGGGGAAACTCGTGGCGATTGGGCGCGTATCATCTACTTCCACACCTTCACGGCTGGCAAGTCCCGCAACTGCCATGCTCATGGCGATACGGTGATCGAGGTGGGTGGTAACAGGTTGATTCCCGGTGCCGGATAGCGGGTCCCCACCTGTTCCATGTATAATCAAACCATCTTCACGCTCTTCGAGCTTTGCACCGGCCAATGTTAGAGCTGCAGCCATTGCATTAATGCGATCGGACTCCTTGACGCGTAGCTCTTCGAGCCCGCTTGTCATGGTGGTTCCCTTCGCAAGAGCCGCAGCGACGAAGAGCACGGGAAACTCGTCAATCATGCTCGGTGCGATAGCAGGATCGACATCGATACCTGTAAGGAGCGAGTGCTTCACATGTAGATCCGCCACGGGTTCGCCACCTATTTCGCGACGGTTCAGCTCCTCAATATGTCCACCCATCTCGCGGAGCATTTGCGCTAGGCCGGCGCGGGTTGGGTTCAAGCCAACATTTTCGATCACCAGGTCGCTGCCTTCGACCAGTAAGGCCGCGACAATGAAGAAGGCAGCGGAGGAGGGATCGCCGGGAACTATGACCTGCTGCGGTTTCAACTCTGCCTCGCCATGGATACGAATGATCCGCTGACCATTGCATTCTTCGACCTCAAGATCCGCTCCAAATCCCCGCAACATGCGTTCGGAATGATCGCGAGTCGGCACAGGTTCGGTAACAGTCGTCACACCCGGAGTGTTGAGACCGGCCAGCAGGACTGCGCTTTTCACCTGTGCGCTTGCGACAGGAAGGCGATAAGTGATCGGCACGGCGGGATATGCACCATGCATGGTAATTGGCAGCCTGCCGCCTTCATTAGCTTCAAAGCTTGCACCCATTTGCGACAACGGCTCGATCACGCGCCCCATAGGGCGTCTTGACAGGCTGGCATCGCCGATAAAGCGCGCGCGGATATCGTGTCCTGCGACAAGACCCATCAAAAGGCGGGTAGAGGTGCCGCTATTCCCCATGTCTAGCGGCTCCAAAGGCTCAAGCAGCCCGCCGACGCCCACGCCATGGACACGCCATGTCCCGTCACTACCTCTGGAAATGTTTGCACCCATTTGAGTCATTGCCTTGCTGGTTGCGATGACATCTTCACCTTCCAGCAGCCCGCGAATCTCGCTTTTACCAACTGCGAGTGAGGCAAACATCAGCGCGCGGTGGCTGATAGATTTGTCGCCCGGAATGCGCAGCTTGCCGGTAAGTCCGCCGAAACTGGTGAATCTTTTGGGTGTTGGGACGCTTTTCAATGCTTGACCCTTGTAAAAAACACTGCAAATGCGCGCCGGCTTTTGACAGTGCCATCGCCCTATGGCAAGGCGCGCGCGATTTTGTTTCCGGCATTGGCCGGTCCCATGCTTTTTGATGTATTATTAAGTCCGCTCAACAGGCGGGCAGTATAGAAGGTTTGAATTATGGCGAAGCCAGAATGGGGTACAAAGCGTTCCTGCCCCAAGTGCGGGGAGCGCTTCTACGATTTGGGCAAGGATGAGCCTGTCACATGCATTGAGTGTGGTGAGGAATGGTATCCAGAGCCTGTGCTCAAGTCGAAGCAGCCTATTCCGTTTGAAGAAGACGAGAATAAGAAGGACGGTAAAGCCGATTCCGATCTGGGCGGCGATGACGATCTTGAAGATCTGGCAGTTGACGAAGATGACGATTCGCCAGACAACGAAGTCGACCTTGGCGGCGATGATGACCTGGGTGTCACAGCCAGCAAGGATGACGATGGCGTCGACGATAGCTAATTAGCGCTTGCGTTTCGCAGGGCGCGCCAATAAATGGCCCGCCTTGCCGCAAGGCAATTGGGCTTAACGGCCCTCAAAATAGATGGATACGGGGCCTTAGCTCAGCTGGGAGAGCGCTACAATGGCATTGTAGAGGTCAGCGGTTCGATCCCGCTAGGCTCCACCATCAAAGGTAAAAGTCGGATTTCATATGAGATTCGCACGCTGGCCGACGAGTTTTCGTCCGCCGGCGTTTTTCGCGTTTACTGGCGTTTGGTTGCGCCAAATAGGAGTTTGGACACGTATGTTTGACAATCTGTCAGATCGCCTGGGCGGCGTGTTTGATCGCCTTAAGGGGCGTGGCGCACTGAACGAACAGGACGTTCGCGATGCTATGCGCGAAGTTCGTATCGCATTGCTCGAGGCCGATGTCGCGCTACCGGTCGCCCGCCGCTTTATCGATGCGGTGACGAAACGTGCAGTTGGGCAGGAAGTGCTCCGTTCGGTCACCCCAGGTCAGCAAGTGGTCAAGATCGTTAATGACGAGCTGGTCGAAATGCTGGGAGGGGAGGATACTCCTAGTTTTGAGCTGGAAGCGAAGCCGCCCGTCGTAATCATGATGGTGGGCCTTCAGGGCTCGGGTAAAACCACCACGACTGCTAAGCTCGCCAAGCTGATTAAGGAAAAGCACGGTCGAAAGGCCATGATGGCTTCGCTCGACGTCAATCGTCCGGCTGCGCAGGAGCAGCTTGCTGTGCTGGGCGAGCAGGTCGAGGTCGCAACGCTTCCGATCGTTGCTGGTCAGCAGCCCGTTGATATTGCTCGCCGCGCCATGGATGCCGCAAAGTTGCAGGCAGCCGATGTGCTGCTGCTTGATACAGCAGGTCGCCTGCATGTTGATGAAGCCTTGATGGCTGAGATGAAGGCTGTCGCAAATATCTCCGCGCCCAAGGAAGTGCTGCTGGTAGTCGATAGCCTCACAGGTCAGGATGCGGTGAATGTCGCGCAGAGTTTTAGCGGCGAGGTTCCGCTAACCGGCGTGGTATTGACCCGTATGGATGGCGACGCGCGTGGCGGTGCGGCGCTTTCAATGCGCGCTGTGACAGGCAAGCCGATCAAATTCGCCGGGACCGGTGAGAAGCTCGACGCGATCGAATCTTTCGACCCCAAACGTGTGGCAAGCCGCATTCTGGGAATGGGCGACGTTGTAAGCCTGGTTGAGAAGGCTGCGGCTACCATCAAGGAAGAAGAGGCCGAGGCGCTGGCAAAGCGTATCTCAAAGGGCCAATTCGACCTTAACGACCTTCGCACGCAGCTGCGCCAGATGCAGCAGATGGGTGGGCTGGGCATGTTGGCCAATATGCTGCCGGGCATGAAGAAGGCCAAGGCAGCGCTCGCCGCCAGCGACACTGACGACAAGGTGTTGGTACATATGGATGCGATCATCGGTTCGATGACGCCTAAGGAGCGCGGCAATCCGGCATTGATGAATGCCAAGCGCAAGAAGCGCGTTGCCGCAGGCAGCGGCACCGATGTGCAGACAGTCAACAAGCTGCTGAAGATGCATCAGGAAATGTCGCGCGCCATGAAACAGATCAAGAAGATGGGTGGGCTGAAAGGCCTCGGTGCGCTGTTCGGGAAGGGCGGTATGCCAGGAATGGGCGGTCAGGCCGGCGGACTTCCCGGACTTGGCGGTGGTTCGAATGGGCCGACAGTCGATCCGGACACGCTCCCACCCGATCTTCGAGATATGCTGAATAAAAAGTAATTTTAATTATTTAGACTGGAAAGGTAATTTCAAATGGCAGTAGCAATCAGGCTTTCGCGCGGTGGCGCAAAGAAACGCCCTTACTATCGCATCGTAATAGCTGACTCGCGCTACCCGCGCGATGGCAGGTATCTCGAACAGATTGGCATCTATAACCCGATGCTTCCCAAGGACGATGCTGGCCGCGTCAAGCTCGACGAAGACCGCGTGCGCCACTGGCTGGGTGTAGGCGCCAAGCCTTCTGACCGTGTGCATCGTTTCCTCGATGCAGCTGGCATCCTTGAGCGTGCACCGAAGAACAACCCGAAGAAGGG
>DMWU01000103.1 GCA_003483125.1 Erythrobacter sp.
GGGACCGCGCCCTCCGCGCCCGGCCCCCCCGCCACGCGCCCCGCCTCCGGGCCGCCAACCCCGCCGCCGATCACTACGACTTTCGCAGGGAGCACGCCGGGAACGCCGCCCATCAAAATGCCGCGCCCGCCATTATTGGCGTGGCCCGCATGCGCGCTCGCTTCGATAGAAAGGCGCCCTGCAACCTCGCTCATCGGGGCAAGCAGGGGCAGCGATCCATCGGGCGCAGTCACTGTCTCATATGCAACCGCAGAAACGCCCGATTCCATCAGGCCGCGCGCCTGATCGGGGTCGGGGGCCAGGTGGAGATATGTGAAGAGGATCTGCCCTTCGCGCAATTGCACCCATTCATTGGGCTGCGGTTCCTTGACCTTTACGACCATTTCGGCGCGGGCGAAGACTTCCTCTGCGCTATCGACGATTTCGGCGCCAATGGCGGTATAGTCGTCATCAGCCTTGCTGATGCCCATGCCGGCACCGCTTTCGACGATCACCTGATGCCCTGCCGCGACATATTCGCGCGCAGATTCGGGCGTCAGCCCGACGCGATATTCATGGGTTTTGATTTCCTTGGGTACGCCGACCAACATGCTTACTCTCCGCAAAAGACTTGTTGTCCGCAGGATACACGCAAATTGCCCTTGTTTCCCGGCGAAGTAGGCGGCATTTTGGCCATATCCCGCAGCTATCCTGTGTTAATGAGCCAAAATACGAGAGAATACGGCATGGAATTGGACGCAATCGATCGCAAACTGCTCCGCGCGCTCAGCAGGCATGGCCGCGCCACGCACCAGCAATTGGGGGAAGAGATTGGCAGGTCCCCAACCTCGATCGCGCGGAGGCAACGCGCGCTTGAGGAGGCAGGGCTAATCCGCGGCTATCATGCCGATCTCGACATGGCGCGGCAGGGATATGGCGCGCGCGTGCATATACGCATCACGCTGGCGGGGCAGAGTCGCGAGCAGATGGATGCGTTCGAGACTGCGATCATGGATAGCCCCAGCGTGATCCAATGCGAGCTGATGAGCGGCAGCGACGATTACTTCGTCACCGTGCTGGTCCGTTCGCTCGACCATTTTGCGCAGGTTCATCGCGAGGAGCTGGCCCAGCTACCCGGCGTGGTACGGATGGAAACCGGCTTTGTCCTGCGGCAGGTGGTCGAGCCGAGATTGCCGCCCGGCTGGGCGGGATGACCACCAAAAGCAACACATGCGACACGGTCTAAGAAAAGAAAAACCCGGCTGGCGGGCCGGGTCTTTCAATTGCAAGATTTCATATAGCAAGGACAGCTTAACGCTCATCCCGCGACGTTATCGCGCTAATATCATGTAGGAAATATGGGGATCGCTGGCCCTCACTCCCACCAATATTTGCGCCGTTCGGAATTACCCGTCTCGACTTCGTTCATGGTGGCTGCTTCATAGAGCCTGCCGCCAAGCATCACGCTGTCGATCTTGTCCGAATTGCGGATATTCTCGCTTGGGTCGGCATTGAGCACAACAAGGTCGGCCAGCTTGCCCACCTCGATAGAGCCAATGTCGGCTGCCATGCCGAGCGATTCCGCCGATGAGATCGTGCCCGAACGCAGGGCCTGCGTTGCGCTCATCCCGCCGCGGGCAAAGCTCCACAATTCCCAATGGGCGGCAATGCCAACCTGCTGGCCATGCGCGCCAATAGCAACCTTGACCCCGCGATCGGCAAGCTTCTTTGCCTCGCGCGCGGCATCATCGTCAACAAAGGCCCAATCGGGTGCCTTGGTACGACGAACGGTCGCGGCCACCAGATTTTTGGGGCTGGTATGGACGAGCAGCGGGTTGGCGAAAACGTCGGTCGCCTGCCGCCAATACGGGTCACCCGCCAAACCGCCATAGGTCACGCCCAATGTTGGCGTATAGTTCGCGTCTGACTGGCTGAAGAATTGCAGCACATCCTCGTAGAAATATTCGCCCGGGACATTGTGTTCGATGGTGGAATTGCCATCGGCGACCAGGTTCATATCCATTCCGAAGAGTGAACCGCCCTCTGCCACGACCAGCATGTTCTCTGCGGCAGCTGCGCGCACAACCTGCTGGCGCTGCTCACGGCGCGGCTGGTTGTAATTCTTTACCGAGATGCCACCCTGCGCCTTGATCCGGTGAACATGGGCGAGCGCATCTTCGTAAGAGTCGATCCGCGCATAGACGCTGGGTGCCTTGGCCCCATAGATGATCTCCCCGGTCGAGAAGATACGCGGCGCCAATAGCTTGCCGGCCCGCTGGCGTTCTGCTGCGGCGAAGACCATGCTCGCCCTGCTAGAGGGGTCATGCGTCGTGGTAACGCCCAGCGCCAGGTCCTGGACATGGCTCCAATTCTGCTGGGGTATCAGATCGCCCGTGCCATAGGGGCCATGGGCGTGCGCATCGACGAGGCCGGGCATGATCACCTTGCCTGTTACGTCGATCACAGTCGCACCATCGGGAATGGCAACATCGCCCGATGCACCAACCGCCGCGATACGATCGCCCTGGATCGCAATGGTGGCGTTATCGATTGCGCCGGGATCCTTCTGGCCAAGGCCCGCCGCCATGGTGAGTACGCGGGCGCCGATGAAAGCGACTACGCCGCTCGGCTTCGCCGCATTGATAGTCATGCTCAGCGAGATACCGGTATCGGGCGGGCTATAGCCCTCCTCATCATCCTCGCCCTTGGGCGCATTTCGGAAGAAGTCCGAGACCATAGCCGTCTTGACCATGGGACCGATCGACCAGTTGAGCATGGATCCTTCACGCGACCAGCCAATATAATCTGCGCCGCCGCTCGAAACCTTGGTAACGGGCAGCGCGCCGCCAGTTTCGCTCACATCAACGGGCTTGCCGCCCGGGATCACCGGCATGGCGAAGACTTCGTAATTCTGGCGGAAAGCAATCACCTTGCCATCGGGCGAAATGCGGAAGTCATTTGCCAGATCGCCGCGCGCATGGACGCGCCGGGCCTCTCCATCGAGGTCGGTAGAAACCAGCGCCTGCTTGTTGCCATCCCTGGCGACCATGAAGATGCGGGTGGAGCTATCAGCAAATTGCGGGCTTGAGCCGCTGCGCGAGACCAGCTCTGCATCACCGCCATCGACACTGATGAGATAGACGCCGGTATTCTCGGAATATTCGGGGGAGGTGAGGTAGCCGCCGCTGCGCTTCTGGAAAGCGATCATGCTGCCATCGGGGCTGAATTGTGGCGTGGCATAGTGGCCGGGCATGTCGGTAATCACGCGCGCATTGCGGCCATAGGCATCTGCCACCACGATCTCACCTAATCCCTCATCGGTCCAACGGACAAATGTGATCTTGCTGCCATCGCGGCTGAACGCAGGCCACAGTTCCAGCGCATCGCCATCGCCGGACATTAGAGGGCGGGGAAGGTCGCGGCCGCGGGCACTCTTGGTATAGAGCTTGCCCAAACTCTCGAAGACAACGCGGCCACCATTGGGAGAGAGCGTTGCGAAGCGCGGCATTGCGGTGGTGAAACGATCAGGTGACACCTCGATCACCGGATGCGGGGCCAAGGCCACGCCGCGCGTATCGTCAATGGCGAAGGGGATGATTTCCGCACCGCTGCCATCGGCGTTGACGCGCCTGATCTTGCCGCCTGCCCAGAAGACGATTGATCCGCTATCGGGCGTCCAATCCATATTCGGATAGACGCCATGGACGGCCCAGACCTCCTGCATATCAAGGTCAAGTTCGCCATAGATCATGCGTTCCTTGCCCGAGGCGATATCCTTCACCCATAGCTGGCTCTGGTCCTTGTCGCGTCGAACAAAGGCGATCGATTTGCCATCGGGTGAAGGTGCAGGGCGCACTGCACCGCCGAAACCGTCAACTGCGGTGGTAACCTCGCCGGTTTCGAGGTCGTGCCGCTCAATCGCGAAAATGCCAGTCTGCGAATCCTGCGCATAGATAAAGGTGGTGCCCGGCGTGGTGTTGCGCGTGTAATAGATCGCACTGCCATCGGGAGTGAAGACGGGTTCGCCCAGCTCTTTCTGCAGCGCCTCATTTGCACGCTTGACTATCTGCACGCCGCCACCGCCAGAGACATGGTACATCCATATTTCACCCGTTCCCAACGAACGTTGGGTGGTGAAATGCTTCTTCGCCGCAATGAATTCGCCATCCGGGCTCCATGCCGGCTGGTTCATGAGGCGGAATTTTTCCTTGGTCAGCTGCCGCTTGTCAGACCCGTCGGCATTCATGACCCAGATATTGTCGGCACCGCCCCGGTCAGAGGTGAAAGCGATTCGCGATCCATCGGGAGAGAATCGCGGATGTGCTTCCCACGCAAGCCCTTCTGCAATGCGCGTTGGCATGCCGCCGGTGATCGGCATGGTGTAAATATCGCCGAGCATGGTGAATGCGATAGTCTGGCCATCGGGGGAAACATCAACGTCCATCCATGTGCCTTCATCCGTACGGATTGGCACCTGCTTGATCTCGGCACCCTTAGGCGCGGAGATGTCCCACTTCTCATCCTTGGCATCGGCATCCCCGTCCTGAGCATTGGCGGTGAGCGGCATGCATAGAGCAGCACTCGCCATGAGCGCAGCGGCGAGCGAGCGAGCTGTGAACGAAGTCTTCATTAAAATTTCTCCCGGATTTGGCCGGGGACATTAGCGTTGCGACAGGATAATGCCAGTCCGCGTCCTATGATTACGCGAAAGCATCCGACTAATTGCAGGACCCCGCCATTTTACACGGTTGCGGCTAGCCGAACTGGCCCTTTCTCGGCCCCAAATAGCCAAACAGATACGCCGCCACCTTGCGCATCTGAATTTCTTCCGCGCCCTCGGTGATGCGATAGCGGCGATGATGGCGATAGATATGCTCGAACGGCTTGTGCCGCGAATAGCCAATGCCGCCATGCACCTGCATCGCGCGGTCGGCAGCCTGGCAAACCAGCCGATTCGCCCAGTAATTGCACATGGAGACCTTGTCAGAGATTGTCTTCTCGATCTCCTCATGCGGCATATTGTCCATTTCCCACGCAGTCTTGAAGATCAGCATGCGCAGCATCTCGCATTGCGTGGCAAGCTCAACCAGCGGGAACTGGATCGCCTGATTGCGCGCCAATTCCTGGCCGAATGGCTTGCGCTCGCGCGCATATTTCACGCTTTCCTCGACGCAATATTGCGCCGCGCCCAGGGATGACGCCGCCTGGCGGATGCGGTTCTGGTGAACGAAGCTTTGCGCCAGTGCGAGGCCGCGCCCTTCAACGCCCAATATCGCGCTGTCCGGCACCCAAACATTGTTGACCGACAGGCGCGGGTGATCGGTGGGCATGTTGAAGGTCCACATCCATTCCTCGATCTCCAGGCCTTCGGTAGGGTTGGGAACGAGGAAACATGTGATCCCGCTAGCATCGCCACCTTCGCCAGCCGTGCGCGTGAACATGGCGCAGTGGGTCGCGACATGCATGCCGGTGATCCACATCTTCTCACCATTTATCAGCCAGCCATCCACGCCATCGCGCGTCTCGCGCACACCGCGAGTTTCCATATGAGTTGCATCCGATCCATGATGCGGTTCGGTCAGGCCAAAGGCGACGCGCCGCGTGCCCTCAAAACCACCCAGGATGAACTCCTGCTTTTGCTCTTCAGTGCCCCATTGTTCGAACATGGCGACAAAGGGAAAATTGCCGACGATCGAATGTTCGTTTTGCAGGTCATTATGGAGACCCAGACCTTTGCGGGCGAAGTGATCGCGGATCACCGCCATCCAGAGATTGGTTCCATCCTTGCCACCATATTTTTTGGGAGCGGAAAACCGCCAATGCCCCGCCTTGTCGGCACGGCGCTTTGCCTCGATCAGCAGCTCTTCCCATTCATGGCGCGGCAGCCCGCCACGATCCCAATCGGTACGGGCATGTTCGCGGCGATGGTCGAAGAAGCGGATATTATCATCCTGCTGTTCTAGCGGCTTGATCTCCGCCTCGATGAAAGCGTCGAGCTCCTCGAGATAGGCCTGCAAATCTGCGGGGATTGCGAAATCCATCATTCATTCTCCCATTTGGCGCGCGCCACTGCCAACGCCGGATACTTCGGTATGTCTGCCGCAAGCTTATCGATCACCTGCCGCTTTAGATGTGCCAACAGGCCAGATTCTGTCAGGTCGCGGCCGCCACCCAAGAATGCCTGAGCCAGTTCGTGATCCCCTGCTGCGGTATTGCTAGCATCCTGCCGTGCAATCATTCCCAATGCGTTGCGAGCAACTGCGAGCTGGAAGCGGTCATGCCCCTCCATCCGATCCTTTACCATGGCGAGCCATTCTGAAATGGCTGTCGCAATCTCTCCTTTGGTGCTTTCGCCACTTGTGATGAGAGGCTCGGCAGGTGGCGGTAATGGACGAGATCGCTCTTGGTCAGGCGCCTCCTCCTCCAATAGCATCAGCAGGTCCAGCTCCTGCTCCGAGGTACGGCGAGAGATAACGACGCGCTCGAGCATGCGATCCTCACCGCTGCGCCAGATACGCGCATTGCGCAGACAGCCCAGCGCCCACCAGACAGTGCGGTGAACCAGCCAATAGCGGAAACGATCCCGATCTACCTTGCGGTCACTCTCTTGCTCATAGGCGGAGAAGTAATCCTCAAGGCTGCCCAGACCCAGCGCGGGACGATCATATCTGGCAAATCGCCATACAGGCATGCATCCAAAGGCAAGGTCTTCATGGCTATCGCCAAAATGCGCCAGCTCCCAATCGAGCACGCCAGTCAGATGCCCATCTTCGACCAGGATATTGCCAAGCCGGAAATCGCCGTGATTGAGCACCGGCTCGCAAGCATCGGGGCAATTGTCCTCCATCCATTTGAGTCCCAGTGCAATGATTGGCCTGTCGCCGCCCGCATCCTCAAATTGCTGGCGCAGATCGGCAATTGCTGCACGGTAATCCATGACCGGTATGTCTTGCGGTACATTTTCGCGTTTCAGCGAATGTATGCGCGCAAGGTCGCGTGCCGCCTCGCGCAGAATGGTGTTGGCCCCTTCCATCGCCAATATCTGCCGCGGATCCGGCGTGCCGGGCAGGGCGCGCATGATGAAGCCGCTGCCGATCCCGTCTGCTTCTTCCAGTACGGTCACCACCTCGGGCGCGTTGACTCCTGCCGCGTGGGCAGCACCGATTACGGCTGCTTCGGTATCATGGCCGTATGGCCGCCCCTCTATGAATGCGAGCGAAGGCGCACGGCGCAGCACATATGGCTCGCCGCCGCTTTCGAACCGCCAGCTTTCCATTGTTGCCCCACCGGTAAGGCGCGCGAGGCCCGTAGGCGCCGCCATGCCCATGCGCGCCAACGCGCGGCCCAGGCCCTCCTCAACGCTCATGCATCGAACCTGTAGCTATCACCATCCTCCACGATCCGTCCCCCATTTGGCTCGGCAAAATGCGTCCCCAACATCAACACGTCGGTACCCGCCAACTGGTCCAATATCGTGCGGCGCGTTTCAGTGGATGCATCGCGATCGATGTCAGCAACTGTCGCCCATTCCGCGCGCGCGATCTGGCACGGGTGGTGGAAACTATCCCCGGTAATCAGCGCCTTTGCATCGCCCGCGCCAACCGCAACACTGACATGCCCCGGAGTGTGGCCGGGCGTCGGGACCAGGAAAATTCCTGGCAGCGGTTGGCACGGTGGATCAACCAGTTCGGCAAGGCCTGCCGCCATTACGGGCTCTACTGATTGTTCGTGCGCATGAATCTGGGTCTGGTGGAATGCAGCCCGCATTTTGTCGAAGGGCTTCTCCAGGGTTTCAGGGTCGACAGGCTCGCGTTCGGCCTCCGCCTTCCAATATTCATACTCGCTGCGGGCGAATAAGTATCGCGCATGTTTGAAGGTCGGCTGCCACACGCCGTCAACCAGCCGCGTGTTAATCCCGACATGGTCGAGATGCAGGTGCGTGCACAGGACGAGGTCAACCTTGTCCGGATCGAAGCCCGCCGCCTCAAATTTCTCGAGCAGGCCAAATTGTTGCTGATTCCATTCGGCGTTTGAAGGCAAGTCCTTATTGTCGCCCACGCAGGTGTCGACCACCACTAGCTTGCCGCCGGTCTCAATCACGAAGCATTGGACCAGCCCCACCATATTGCCAGCGTCATCGACATAATTGGGCGCGAGCCAATCGATCTCTGCAAGCGCCTCCGGCTTCGCCTTGGTGATCAGCGCTTCGAGCCCGCCCAATGTCTGCTCCACGATGGCGCTTATACGCGCTTCCCCGATCTGCCAATTCGCCAAAAATGCCTCCCCCCGAATGCAATCGCCCCAAAAACAAACGGCCGCCCGGTTACCCCGAGCGGCCGCATGTTCCGTTCAAATCACGTGAATATCAAGCTGGTACATTGTCCCTTTTGACCGTGATGACCTGCGGATAGGTGAATTCCTTCAATCCATCCACGCCATATTCGGCACCAAAGCCCGACTGCTTGTGCCCACCGAACGGAGCGAATGGCGAAAGGTGCAGGAATTCATTGATCCAAACCGTGCCGGTCTCAAGCTGTTCTGCAATTTCGACGCCCTTTTCAGGGTCGGCAGTCCAGACTGCGCCTGCAAGGCCATAATCGGAATCATTCGCCCGCTGGATTACTTCCTCCTCGGTCGAGAATTTCATCAGCGGCATGACCGGACCAAACTGTTCCTCTGCCACAATGCGGGCATCCTCAGGCGGATTATCGAGGATGGTCAGCGGCACGAAATAGCCCGTGCCTGAAGGATCGCTATCGCCGCCCAACAGGAACTTATAGCCATTATCCTTTGCATCCTGGATCAGTTCCAGAACGCGTTCATACTGCTTCTTGTTCTGGATTGGTCCAACAGCCGTGCCCTGCTGCGAACCGTCGCCAACTTTCACATTCTTGGCATACTCCGCAATCGCCTGGCTCAATTCGTCATAGATATCCTCATGGATATAGACGCGCTTGGCAGCAACGCAGATTTGGCCCGCGTTCGAGAAGCTGGACCAGAAAAGTTGTTCGGCTACCTTCTTGGGATCGGCATCGGGCATCACGATCGATGCGTCGTTGCCGCCCAACTCCAGCGTAATCCGCTTCAGGTCGGCGCTGGCGCCTTCCATGATCTTCTTGCCTGTCGCGGTCGAGCCGGTGAAGGTGATCTTGTCGATATCAGGGTGCGAAGTGATCAGCGGGCCAAGTGCTTCCTCGCCCGTGATGATATTCACCACGCCAGCTGGCACCTTATCTGCGATCAGCTCTGCAATGCGCAGCGTCGTGAGCGGTGTGAAAGGTGAAGGCTTGAGCACGATTGTGCAGCCCGAAAGCATGGCGGGTACGATCTTCTGGATCGCCATCATCACCGGGAAGTTCCACGGCACAATGCCTCCGACAACGCCAACGGGAACGCGACGGGTGCGCATCAGGCGCGTTTCGCTGTCCTCATTGATGACGTCTTGAAGCTCGAGCGTGGACTGCGCCGCCGACATGGCAGCCGCGCCAAAAATCTCGCCCTGCGCCTGTTCATGAGGCTTGCCCTGCTCAGCGGTCAGTAGGCGATAGAGCTCTTCGCCGTTTTCCTTGATCGCGCCGGAAATCGCCATGATGGCCGCCCGGCGTTCTTCAATCGGCGTGTTCTTCCAGG
>DMWU01000267.1 GCA_003483125.1 Erythrobacter sp.
GGTGAGTGGTGAGAGGAATTGGCTACCCAGGTAGCCATGCGCCCCGTGGACCTGAACGCCGTCGAAACCGGCTTCCTGCGCAGCCTCCGCTGTATCGGCAAAGCGGTTTACGATCGTCCTGATTTGCTCGACCTCGAGTGCGCGAACCGGCGCAAACATCGAAGAAAATTTCCCCAGATCCAGTTCGACGCCCGAAGGCGAAACGGCGGTCTCACCCATGCTCTTATAGAGCTGGCGCCCAGGATGGCTGATCTGCAGCCAGAATTGACCGCCACCAGATTTGCCGATCTCTGCCCATTCGCGAAACGGCACAAGATCGGTGCCCTTTTGCAGCACCACTCCACCCGGCCCGGTTAGCGCAGATGGATCGACCATGACATTGCCCGAAAGTATCAGGCCAACCCCGCCCTCTGCCCATTGGCGACGGAGATTGAACAGTTTCTCGCCCGGATACTGCCCGGGCTGGACGGCCAGATTCTCTTCCATCGCGGCCTTGCACAGCCTGTTCTTGAGCGTACTGCCATTGGGCAATGTAAGCGGCGCATAGAGCGCGCTGGCACTTGCTGTCATGATTCCCCCGAGACTCGAAACGGCTCTATTACCTCTGGACGCACGCGTACCAGCCGCTGGCTATCCTTGTCGAGCATGGCCCATGTAGTGCGCGCCGAAACGATGACCTCGCCGGCCTCGTTACGAAAGTCGACGCGGCGATCAGATTTTGCGCCCTGTGCTGGCCCGTCGATCCAGGTTTCGCCCCTGACGCTTTCGCCCGCCGCAATATTGCCGCGATAGTCAATCTCGTGACGGATCACGACCCAAAAGAAATTCTCGCGATCTTCAGGTCGCGCCGCCGCGTCCCAATGGGCCGTGGCTATATCCTGGACCCACTGGACCCATACCGAGTTGTTGACATGCCCCAATTCATCGATGTGGTTGGGACTTGCCGTAAAGCCTTGAGTGAATTTCTCGGTCAATCTTTGCCCTCACCCATTTGCCACAGGATAAATGCGAATTCCTCTGCCGTTTCGTAAAGCGAGTTCCAGCGTCCTGACTTGCCGCCATGCCCGGCGCCCATATTGGTCTTGAGCAGCAGCTCGTTGTCATCGGTCTTGAGATCGCGCAGCTTGGCAACCCATTTCGCGGGCTCCCAATAGGTAACGCGCGGATCGTTCAGCCCTGCAGTTACGAGCATTGGCGGGTAGTCCTTCACGCTGACCTGGTCATACGGGCTATAGCTCAGGATGTAGGAAAACGCCTCCTTATTCTCGATCGGATTGCCCCATTCCTGCCACTCGCCCGGCGTCAAAGGCAGGCTATCATCGAGCATGGTGTTGAGAACATCGACGAAGGGTACGTGTGCCGCGACCGCTCCGAACAGTTCGGGCGCCTGGTTGACAACCGCGCCCATCAACTCTCCACCGGCAGAACCGCCAGAAGCGCTGATCTTGCCCTCTTGGGTGTAACCAAGCTCGATCAGGCCGCGCCCGACATCGACAAAGTCATTATAGGTATTGCGGCGCTCAAACATCTTGCCCTGCAAATACCATCGACGACCCAGATCGTCGCCGCCACGGATATGTGCGATGGCAAAGGCGAAGCCACGATCCACAAGGCTTAACCGCGTCGTCGCGAAGCCCGGCGGCACTGCATAGCCATATGCGCCATAGGCATAGAGATGGAGCGGGCCCGCCTCTTTGCGATCCTTGCGATAGACTATGCTGACGGGAACCTTGGCTCCGTCGCGAGCGGTGATCATCAAGCGTTCTGTCTTATAGAGCGACGCGTCGTAGCCGCTGGGGATTTCCTGCTGCTTCAACAGCTCAAGCTCACCCGATGCCAAATGGAAATCATATACAGAATCCGGCGTGACCATGCTTTCATAGGCAAGGCGCAGCTTTGAAACGTCGTATTCCGGATTGTTGGTCAGACCAGCGCTATAGCTCGCTTCCGGGAAGGTAATCGGCCTGATATCGGTGGCATCGCCATATGATCGGATCTGTATCTGGTCGAGCCCGCTCAAGCGACCTTCGGTAACGTAGAAATCCTTGAACAATTCGAACCCGGTGAGATAGAAATCATTCGATCCGGCAATCAGCGTTTCCCAGCCGCCCGGTGCTTCAATGCTCGCTTTGGCAAGGCGGAAATTGATGTGATCATCATTGGTCCAGATGAACAATTCGCCATCGCGAACATCGACAGTATATTCGACGCCCTTCTCGCGCGGCTTGACGAGAATCTGTTCGCCCATCGGATCAGCGGCGCTGACAAGGCGTACTTCGCTCGTCTCATTGTCGCCGGTCGCAATGATCAGCCAGTCATCCTGCGCGGAAAGTCCCGCGCGGGTCGAGAAGGTGATGTCGTCTTCATGATAGATCTCGACATCTTCCTCTGCCGAGGTTCCAATTCGATGAAGGCGAACATTCTGTACCCGCCAATTCTCATTCGCACGCCCATAAGCAAGCATTGTATCGCCAGCGAGCCATGAGAGGCCCGAAAGCGTTTCAGGGATCTCGTCGGGCAGCAATTCGCCGGATTCCAGATCCTTGATACTGACATTGAATCGCTCCGACCCGTTGGTATCGGTCGAATAGGCGAGATAGCGTCCATTCTTGCTGACGGAAGCGGCGCCAAGGCGGAAATATTCCAATCCTTCAGCGAGTTCGGTTTCGTCGAGGATCAATCGCGGATCACCGCCAGCGACAGGGCGGCGGTAATGCTTGCGATATTGCGCGCCTTCTTCAAATTCCGACCAATAGAGCCAATCACCATCCTTTTGCGGTACGGTGCTGTCATCTTCCTTGATGCGCGCGCGCATCTCGGCGAACAAACCCTCAGTCAGTTCTTTTTGCGGGGCCATTCGTGCTTCGAACCACGCATTCTCGGCGCGAAGGTAGTCGAGCACATCCTCATCATCCACCGTCGGATAGGATTGATCCTTTAACCAATGATATGGGTCGGAGATGGTGATGCCATGATAGCTGTAGCTATGATCGCGCTTTTCCGCGATCGGGGCGGCAGTAGGGGCCTTTTCGTTCACGTTAGTCTTATCCTCACTATCCGCAGCCAGGGCAGGATATGCCGTAAATGACAGGCAAGTCGCCAGCACCATGAACAGGAATTTGGCGACCTTCACTTGGGAGAATCCTTTGCACAGGTGCAATGCGGCTGGAAAGCCGAAGTTGAGACGCCTATGTTGCAAGGCGAATTAAGTCCATCCCCAAGGTAGCATCGGCTGCACGGGGGCAAAGCCAGGAATCGATAGAATGCTGATGCAAACCCATGAAACCCGTCTCGCCGCGCTAAGGCAGGAACTGAAGTCGCGCGAATTGGACGGATTCATCGTTCCGATCTGTGATGAGCATATGAGCGAATATGTCGGCGCCTATGCACAGCGACTAGCCTGGCTTACCGGGTTTGGCGGATCAGCCGGCAGCACCGTGGTACTTCAGGAGAAGGCCGCAATCTTCGTCGATGGCAGGTACACGGTGCAAGTACGCGACCAAGTAGACGAGTCCCTGTTCGAATATCGCTCTGTTCCCAAGGATACGATTGGTGGCTGGCTGGCAGAGAATGCGGCAGAAGGTGCGCTGATTGGCTATGATCCGTGGTTGCATACGCGCAAATGGGTCGAAATGGTCCAGACAAAGCTTGAACGGACCGGCGCGAAGCTTGTTCCTGTCGAGCCAAACCCGATCGATGCCGTATGGCAGGACCAGCCCGAGCCATCGGATGCGCAGGCTCAAGTTCATGACAACGCCAATGCAGGCCAATCTTCCTCGGAAAAGCGTGCAATCGTCGCCGATTGGCTCAAATCCCAAGGCCATGACGCGACGGTAATATCCGCTCTCGATTCGATTGCCTGGCTCCTCAACATCAGGGGTTCGGACGTCGATCATACGCCGGTGGCCCTGTCCTACCTTATTGCCAATGATGATGGCACTGCGGAGCTGTTCATCGCGCCCGAGAAGGTGACGCCGGAACTCAGCCAGCATCTTGGCAATGCCATTTCCATCCGTGATCGTGCAGAATTCTCCGGCGCGCTCGGCGCATTGAGCGGCAAGAGCATTTCGATTGATCCGGAGTATGGTGTCGCCGCCATTGCGCAGCTAATCGAACAGGCAGGCGGCACGGTCAGCTTTGATCGCGATCCCACCATACTTCCCAAGGCGATAAAGAACGATGTCGAACAGCAGGGACATCGCGACGCGCAGGCGCGCGATGGGGCCGCGGTCGCGCGCTTCCTCCATTGGCTTGAGCGAGAAGCCCCAAGTGGCGAAATTGACGAGCTTGCAGCAGCCGCAAAGCTGAAGGAATTCCGCCGCGAGCATGGCGATCTTCGTGACCTGTCATTCGATACAATTTCGGCGGCAGGCCCACACGCGGCATTGCCCCATTATCGCGTCGATGAGCATAGCAATATCCCGATCCCCCCTTCGAGCATTTATCTGGTCGACTCAGGCGGGCAGTATCTGGACGGCACGACCGATATCACTCGCACGGTATGGGTGGGGCCCGGCGAGCCCAGTGATGAAATGCGTGATCGCTACACACGCGTCTTGAAAGGACATATCGCGATCGATCTAGCACTATTCCCCCAAGGCACGGCAGGCAGCCAGATCGATGCATTTGCGCGGCAGTTCCTGTGGCAGGCAGGCCTCGATTATGCGCATGGCACCGGCCACGGCGGTG
>DMWU01000290.1:0-3069 GCA_003483125.1 Erythrobacter sp.
GAACCGCGGACCAGAAGGTCCGCGCCGCATGGGCGGACCCGGCGGTCCAAGCTTCCGCTTACCCCCGAGGCCAGGCGGCAAACGCTGGTGGCCGGTCATACTTGGTGGTCTGATTGGCCTGTGGATTCTCACCACTTCCATCCACTTCGTCCAGCCCCGCGAGCAAGGTGTAGTGACCTGGTTCGGCGGGCAATATTCGACGACCCTGAACCCGGGCACCAACTGGACGCTGCCTTGGCCGTTCCAAATCGTCGAGGTTGAGAACGTAACCGCAATTCGTCGTGAGACGATTGGTGAAGGCGGCGAGAACCTGATCCTCACAGGCGACCAGAACCTGGTCGACCTGTCCTACTTGATTCGCTGGAACATCAAGGACCTGGTCCAGTACAAGTTCCAGCTGGCTGAACCGGAAGAAACACTGCAGGAAGTGGCAGAGGCCGCTATGCGCGCAGCTGTTGCCGAAACGGACCTGGATACGGTCTTGTCGGGTTCCGGTCGCGAGCAGGTGCAAACGCGAGTTCGCACACGCATGCAGGCACTGCTCGATGCCTATGGTGCGGGTATCAATGTACAGGGCGTGGAAATCGCCCGAACAGAGGCACCGCAGCAGGTCATCGCCGCATTTAATGACGTGCTTGCCGCAAGGCAGGACCGTGAGCGTAGCCTCAACGAGGCGCGCCGTTACGAGCAGCAATTGCTGGCACAGGCACAAGGTAGCGCTGCCGAGTTCAACGAGATTTATGAACAGTATCGCTTGGCGCCGCGCGTTACGCGCCAGCGCCTGTATTACGAGACAATGGAGAGCGTTTTGCGGGGAACCGACAAGACAGTAATCGAGGCAGAGGGTGTTACGCCATACTTGCCCCTTCCCGAAGTAAATCGTCGATCACAGAACGCGGCCAATGCCGCCCGACAGGGGGGGCAGTAAGATGAACGGAACCTGGCAAATTCGTAAGTCGGTGATCTTTGCTGTGGCCGCGGCCATTGTCGTGGCTATCTCCTGCATCGTGATCGTACCCGAAACGCATCAGGCAGTAATCGTCAGGACGGGTGAGCCCGTTCGCGTTGTAAACTCCTTCAAGCCAAATATCCCTTATGGCGAAACCGGTGCCGGCATCGCGCCACGCATCCCGACCCTCGAGCGGGTGCAGATGGTCGATCGTCGAATTCTCGACCTCGATATGGAAGGCGAAACCGTGCTTTCCAACGACCAGCAGCGCCTGGAAGTGAACGCCTATGCGCGTTATCGAATTTTCGATCCGGTGCTGTTTGTCGAACGGGCAGGCAGCGAAGAGCAGTTGCGTAACCAGCTCGAACCGATCCTGACCTCGGAGCTGAGGCAGGAATTGGGTCGCCGGACCTTCGCCAGCCTGCTCACGCCGGAACGCGGCAACGCGATGACGAATATTCGCGATACGCTGGATGAAGAGGCGCGCACTTATGGGGCGCAGGTCCTGGACGTGCGGATCAAGCGCGCCGACCTTCCGGTTGGCACGCCATTGACAGCTGCGTTCAACCGCATGACGTCGGATCGGCAGGAAGAGGCGGAAACAATCCGTGCTGGCGGTCGCCGCGACGCACAGATCATTCGCGCAGAGGCAGAGGCCGAAGCCGCGAGGATCTATGCAGATGCCTATAACCAGGATCCCGAGTTCTACGATTTTTACCGTGCGATGCAGAGCTATCGCCTGACCTTCGGGCCTGCGCGCGAAGGAGAAAATCCCGCCAACGTAGGTGAGAGCTCGGTCATATTGGCGCCTGACAATGAATATTTGCGTCAATTCAGGGGACGTCGGTAATCGCTGAATAGGCGACGGATTTTGTGTCTTGCCGGGATAGTTGCCCGACGAACGGCAGAATCCAGCCTGCCGACTACATCTGTCGTTCAATTGGCGTTAAGTGCCGCTCGCCTTTTTATAGGGGCAATAGAAGCAGATCCGGTCTTGGCCATGGCTGGAAATGAATTTGAACCGAAGAGGATTTGAACCCGTGCGTTACGTTTATGGACTGACATCCGCATTGCTAATCGGCGGCGCAGCCGTGTCGCTCACAACCGGTTTCCCGGCAGGGGCGCAGGTTGCGCAGAACGATGAGGGCCGGATGCAGGAAATCGTGCCGCGCGCCGGTGCCCCCGCCAGTTTTGCCGACCTGACCGAGCAATTGCAGCCCGCTGTGGTCAATATTGCGACCAGGCAACGCGTAGAAGTGAACCGCAACCCGTTTAACGGAACGCCCTTTGCCGATCTGTTCAACCGCCGCAATCGTGGGCAGCAGGCGGAGCCCCAAACCCGCGAGGCACAATCGCTGGGGTCAGGCTTCATCATTTCGGCAGACGGCTATGTCGTGACCAATAATCACGTAGTAGCGCCGGACAACAGGGCGACACTGGAAGAAATTACAGTGACCATGCCAGACGGGACGGAGTATGAGGCAGAGCTGATCGGATCCGATGCAGCGTCGGACCTGGCGGTTCTCAAAGTCAATCGCGGCCAACCCTTTCCATTCGTCCAGTTTGGCGATTCCAACGGCGTCAGGGCGGGTGATTGGGTGATTGCGATCGGCAATCCCTTTGGCCTGGGCGGAACCGTGACCAGCGGCATCGTGTCGGCCGTGTTGCGCAATGCAGGTGGCGGTGCCTACAACCGCTATATCCAGACCGATGCCAGCATCAATCGCGGCAATTCGGGCGGCCCGCTGTTCGATATGCAGGGCAATGTGATTGGCGTTAACAATGCCATTATTTCGCCCACCGGCGGCAGCGTGGGGATCGGCTTTGCTATCCCTGCCGACGTGGCAGCCCCGATTATCGACAAGCTCATCAGCGGTGTTGAAATTGAACGCGGCTTCCTGGGTGTGAGCATCCAGCCCGTGAATGATGACCTGGCAGATTCGCTCGGCCTGCCGCGCAATCGCGGCGAATTCGTGCAGATCGTACAGGAAGATGGTGCCGCAGACCGTGCAGGCATCCAACCGGGCGATGTGGTTATCGCAATTGACGGAAAGACTGTTACGAGCGAGCAGACATTGTCATTCCTCGTTGCCAATATAGCACCGGGGCGTTTGTCCTCA
>DMWU01000290.1:3399-5333 GCA_003483125.1 Erythrobacter sp.
TGATGGCTACGGTGGGCAAACGCCCAAGCGAGGCAGAATTACGCCAACAGCAATTCGATCCCGATGCCGAGCCTACGGAACCACCTTCTGAATCGGACGGAACGATTGAAGAGAAGTTGGGCCTTCAAGTGCTCGAGCTGACACCTCAGATTATCCAGCAGCTGGGTGCGGACGAAGATACGGTCGGCCTGGTTGTCGGTGCCGTCGATCCTAATGCAGATGCAGCCCGCAAGGGGCTGCGTCGCGGCGATATTATCCTGACAGCAAATTACCGCCAGATCGCAGCTATCGCCGATCTCGTCGATGTGATTGCAGAGGCGGAAGAGACCGGGCGCGAAGCCGTTCTGCTGCGCATCCAGAGGCGCGGCGGATCAACCGCCTATGTGCCAGTGCGACTGCGCTGAACGCCAGGTAATCTGAGAAGGCTTCAAGAGGCGTTGCAGCATCGGCTGCAGCGCCTCTCTTAATTGTCTTTTACCCGATTGGCTATTGCTCGAACTCGTCTTCCTGCAGATCACGATCGGGCCTGATCGTGCGCGGCATAGGCGGCTCCCGCCCGGGCAAGGGCGGATCGCCAATTGCGTGTTCGAGGAAATCATCGCTTGCTGCCTGATCCTGCTCCTCAGGCGATTGCTCTCCCTCGATCGGGAAAGGAAGGCCATCTGGCTGCTCGCGCCGGCCAGGCTCGATCAGATTGCCCTGCTCGTCGATAAAATAGTAATCATCCGGTTCGCCAAAGAAGTATTCATCATCGGGCTCAAGCTGCCATTCCGGCAGGTGCACTTCCGTATCAAATTGCTCGACCGGCCGATCTTTGACCGCCTGCCGCATATAGGAAGCAAATGCGCGGGCGGGCGCCCGCCCACCCTGCAATCCGCGCACCGGGTGCGCATCATCGCGCCCCATCCATACGCCGGTGGTAACCCCCGATGAGAAGCCAATGAACCAGCCATCCTTGTTCGAGCTGGTAGTACCCGTTTTGCCTGCAACAGGTCGGCCAATCTGGGCGGCACGACCAGTGCCGGTATTGACCGCGGTCTGCAGTAGATCGGTGATCCCCGCGGCAACATAATCCGGCACCAATTGCGATGAGCGGGCGCGCTCATGCTGGTAGAGCAATTCGCCGTCGGCTGTTGTAACCCTTGTGATGCCGAATGGCTGGACTGAGGTACCCTTTGCTGAGATCGCTGCAAAAGCCTGCGTCATCTCGATCAATCGCACTTCCGAACTACCCAAAACCATGGAGGGGTAAGTCGATATTGGTGAGCTGACTCCAAAGCGCCGGGCCATGGAAGCGATGGTGCCGAACCGAACCTCGTAGCCCAATTGCGCTGCCACAGTATTGATCGAGTAGGCAAAGGCGGTACGCAAATTGGTTTCGCCCACATTCTCGCCATTGGAATTGCGCGGGCTCCAGCCATCGATCGTTACAGGCGTGTCCACTACCCGGTCATCGGGCGTGTATCCGTGCTCAAGCGCCGCCAGATATACGAACAGCTTCCAGGCAGAACCGGGCTGCCGCATCGCGTTCGCTGCGCGATTATAGTTGGAGGCGACATAGTCGGTGCCGCCAACCATGGCGAGGATCGCGCCGCTCCGGTCGAGGCTGACAAGCGCGCCTTGCGCGCCCTCCGGCGTATTGGCCTTTACGGCCTCGGTTGCGGCCTCCTGCAGATCGACATCAATCGTGGTCCAGACCTCTATCGGTTCGAATGTCTCAGGCAGTAGCAAGTCGAGCTGCGGCAGGGCCCAGTCGGTGAAATAGCGCACAGAGTTCTGCCCAACCTGCTTCTTCAGCTTGACCGCGTCGACATTAACCCTCGCCTGGGCCGAGGTGATATAGCCCTGTTCGCGCATCAGCCGCAGGACGACCTGCGCCCTATCAACCGCCGCTTGAACGTCGGCGGTGGGTGAGCCGAGCGAGCGCGCCTTGC
>DMWU01000255.1 GCA_003483125.1 Erythrobacter sp.
GTTCCCCTGGCGGGACCTTGTCCGGGTTCATGCCGAGGCATGCAGAGCAACCCGGCTCGCGCCACTCAAAACCGGCCTCGACAAAGATCTTGTCGAGACCCTCTTCCTCCGCCTGGGCCTTGACCAGTCCCGACCCGGGAACGACAACGGCCCAGCGCACATTATCGGCCTTGCGTCTGCCTTTCAGGATAGAAGCTGCTGCGCGCAAATCTTCGATTCGGCTATTGGTGCAGCTACCAATGAAGACGTTCTCAACCTCGATTTCCTGCATGGGCTGGCCGGGGGTAATTCCCATATAATCGAGACTCTTCTGCGCGGCCTGCTGCTTGGATGGGTCGGTAAAGCTAGCTGGGTCGGGCACGACACCGCCAATCGCCACTACATCCTCTGGGCTGGTACCCCATGTCACGGTTGGTTCGACCTCTGCGGCGTTGATCGTAACACTCTTGTCGAAAGTGGCGCCTTCATCGCCATTGAGTGTGCGCCAATAGGCGACAGCCTCATCCCAATCTGCTCCCTTGGGCGACATCGGCCGATTCTTTAGATATGCGAAGGTTGTTTCATCAGGCGCAATCAGGCCAGCCCGCGCGCCACCTTCAATGCTCATATTGCAGACGGTCAACCGTTCCTCGATACTCATCTGCTCAAACACGGCTCCGCGATATTCGATCACATGACCGGTGCCGCCAGCAGCCCCGATTTTGCCGATAGTGTGGAGGATCAGGTCCTTGGCGGTAACGCCAGGGCCAAGCTGTCCTTCAACGCGAATTTCCATCGATTTCGATCGCTTGAGTAGTAGGGTCTGGGTGGCGAGCACATGCTCCACCTCGCTCGTGCCAATACCGAACGCCAACGCACCAAGGCCGCCGTGGCAGGCCGTGTGAGAATCCCCGCAAACAATCGTCGTGCCAGGCAGCGAAAATCCCTGCTCGGGCCCCACTACATGAACAATACCCTGCTGCGGCGCGGTCGCATCGATATAACGAATGCCGAAATCGGGAGCATTCTTTTCCAGCGCGGCAAGCTGTGCAGCACTCTCGGCGTCCTCAATCGGAAGGCGATGACCGCTAGCATCGAGCCGCTCAGTCGTAGGCAGATTGTGATCGGGTACGGCCAAGGTCAGTTCTGGCCGACGAACCTTGCGCCCCGCCATGCGCAGAGACTCGAACGCTTGGGGGCTTGTAACTTCATGGACCAGGTGGCGATCGATATAGATCAAGCAAGTGCCATCATCGCGCGCGTCGACGACATGCGCGTCCCAGATTTTCTCGTAAAGCGTGCGCGGTTTGCTAGCCATGGAGGTCGATTAGCGGTCAAGGCGTTGCATAGGCAAGATAGATTAAGACCAGCATTCCGTTAGTCATGGAAATGAAATCTTTCGTGCGCTAACTTACAACCATGTCAGCACAGCCATTCACCATTCCGATCAAGGTCTTGCCCGACGATATCGATTTCATGGGGCATGTGAATAATGCCCGCTATCTCAACTGGGTCCAGGAAGCTGTGCTTGCACATTGGCGAAAACTGGCCCCGGCAGATGAAGTTGCGAGCAAGGCATGGGTCGCGCTGAAGCACGAAATTACCTATCGCAAACCGGCATTCCTGGATGATGAGGTGATAGCACGAACCGTTCTTGAACACTTCAAGGGCGCACGTGCTTTCTACACTACCGTGATCCAGCGCGGCGAGGAAGTGCTGGCCGAGGTGCAATCAAGCTGGTGCTGCATAGACGCTGAAACACTGAAGCCCGCGAGGATCGGCGAGCATCTGCGTGCCTTCTTTTTGCCGCAGGACAAGTGATCACTCGTTTCGAGTGGCGATCCAACTTCCTGCAATCACCAGCACGGCGATTGATATCCACGCCCATGGGAATCCAAGCGTCAGCCAGGTGAAACCGACGCCTGCGCTCATTGCGCCGATTGCTCCGATCTTTGCTCGGCGATTGATCGCACGTCGCTCGCGCCAATCGGCGATCTGCGGACCCCAGGTCTTATGCTCTATGATCTTTCGTTCCCATTCAGGATTGCTTCGTGCGAAGAAAAAGACCGCCAGAAGCAAGAATGGAACTGTGGGCAAGATAGGCAGCGCCGCGCCAATTGCGCCCAACGCCACAGAAACAATCCCTCCTGCTAGATAGAGCGGGCGCATCTCAGCCCGCCTCGCCGCCAGCGGCGATCCGTGCGGCATGTTCTTTCACCAGCGCGATCATATTGGGCACGCCCTGGGTACGGTTTGAGGATAGCTGGTTCTTGAGGTCAAAGGGTTCGAGCGCCGCAGTAATATCCATCGCTGCGACTTCATTGGCGGGCCGATCTTGGACGGCTGAAATGACCAGGGCGACTATGCCCTTGGTGATTGCGGCATTGCTGTCAGCCAGAAAGTGCAGCTTGTCATTATCGGATGTGGGATAGACCCATACGCTGGCTGAGCAGCCGCGCACCAGCGTCGCATCGGTTTTGAGTGCATCGGGCATGGGCGATAATTCTCGTCCCAGCTCGATCAACAGGCGGTATCGTTCATCGCCTTCAAGGAATTCATATTCTTCGAGTGTGTCAGAAAGTGATCGCATGGTCTGCGCCATCTAGGCGCTTTGGATTATAAATCCACCCCGCTGGCAATTGCTTCGAGCTTCTTGATGCGTTCTTTCAGGTCCGCAATCTCGATCCGTGCGGCGCCTTCGCCTACGCCAGTTTCAATCTCGCGCGGGGACATACCCAGCTCGCGTGCCTTGAGGGTGAGCCATCCTTGCCAGGCACGAAGCAGGGCAAATGCCACCACGACAATGCCGATTAACGCGGCTGCTGCTATGATGAATATTGGTTCGCTCATGGTGTCAGGTCCTCCTCATGAACTTTGGCTTTGTTGTTTTTCTTCGCCCCTAAGGGCCTCGATCTCTGCTGCGATCCTCTTCGTTTCAACAGCATCAAGTGAGTTTCCATCGGTCGCGATCCGCTCAAGCACCTTGATGCGTTCGCGTAGATCTTCGACTTCGTTCTGTAGCGCTTTCTCACGCGCGCTCTGTTCGACCATTCCTTGGTCTTCAGAGCGCTTGCTGATCCGGTGACGAGAGCGGACCATGCTCGTGATGGCGCAGATGGCGACAATTATGACGACGGCGGTCCAAAAGCTCATTGGGCTTTCTCCCGCTTATCGGTCAGTTGGTCGATTTCCTGAAGGTCGCGAAGGCTTTCGATCTGACGAGCCAGATCGTCATTGCCATCTGTGACAATGCGCTCAAGTACGCGTACACGTTCTTCCAGTTTGCGATGCGCATCCGAACTGACTTCAGTCTCACCTGACTTGGCTTCAGCAATCCGCGCCTTCAGCTCAAGCTTCCGCTCTTCATGCCGCACGGCGCGGCGATGAAAGACTTGCGCCATCGTTAGGGCAATAGTCGCGATCACCAGCACAAAAGTGAAAATCAGGAGAAGGTCGCCATCCATTAATTGACTTCCTTCCCTTCGCGTTCGTCGCGCAGGCGATCGATTTCATGGGTCAGGTGATAGCCGCTGTCGGTCACGATCCGCTCAACATTGGAAAGGCGGTCTTTCATTGATCCCAACTCGGCGCGAAGCTCGGCATTTTCCTGAGTCAACAATTTGACCCGTTCAACTGCCTGATCGTTCTTGGGATAGATCGCTTTGCCCCAGCTGTTCTCAAGCGGATAGCCCATTTTCATTCGCAACCAGCTGTGAACTACCCAACCAACCGTCAGGAAGGCCACGCTGATGATGATTGCTGTTTCTGTCAGATTTTCCATCAGGCGCGTTCCTTATCCTCAATGCTTAGCGGTACGCCGCTGCCGGCTTCTTCAACTTCCCGCGTATCGCGCAGGGCCTCGATTTGGGTCGCAATGTCATATCCGCGGTCTGTGACGATGCGTTCGAGAACCCGAACACGATCTTCAAGCTGCTGGACCCGGCTGGCATATTGTGCAGCCCTTTCAGCACTGCTTTCGGCGGTCGCCTCAATGCGGATTTTCTCCATCTTAGATTGCTTGTTCATCCAAACGATCCCGAGGACCATGAGGAAGGGCGCCGATACTGCTACCAACCCAATTAGCTCACCCATAAATCTTGTCCCTTAAGTCTAGTAATCTCAGCGCAGCCGCTCGATTTCGGCAGTCAGGCGCGGGTTGCTGCTGACGTAATAGGTTTCCACGTCGGCCAGCCGGCGGTCCAAATCGCGGAAGCGGCTGCGAATTTCGCGAGCTGTACGCTTTGGGCTTTGGCGAACGCGCTGCCAATATTTCTGCTCATCTGCATCGACATACAGATGTGCAGGTTTCTTGTTCAGCAGCAGGCCGGCAAGGAAATAGCCGGGAATGGTGAACGGAGCTGCACCGCCAAAAGTCAGGATCAGCGCACCTAGGCGTACCCACAGGACATTCACACCGGTGTAATCGGCGATGCCCGAACAGACACCCATCAGCTTGGCATTTTGCTTGTCTCGATAGAGAGTGGTGCGGGGGCTGTTCACTTTGCGGTTCCTTTCTTTTCGGCAATCATATTTTCAAGTTCGCGCAACTGCTGATTATCTTCTTCGCGATCATCGAGCAGGCGCTTGGGGTGGAAATCAGGGTGGTCGTTGGCGACCAGGCGCTCGACCGTGTCCATCCGCTCATCCAGGCGACGGGCAAGCTGGTAAAGTTCGTCCAGCAGTACTTCGTCATCGCCGGTTATGGTCGCGGCGGTTTTCCACTTGGTGATATAGTGCATGATCAGCCATGGCAGCCCTATTACGACCATTGGTATGATAATCATTTCTTCCACGGCTTCAGTCCTCCTTAGTCTTCTTGTCGGAGGCGCTATCCTTACCCAGCGCCTTCTTCATTTCTGCTAGTTCATCATCGATTGCATCGGCACCCTCAAGCGCCGCAATTTCATCTGCTAGCGAGGGCTTGCCCGACTGGTCGGCAATGCTCAGCGCTTCGGCGCGACCTTCCGCATAGTCGACGCGGCGTTCGAGCTGGTCGAAACGGGCAATTGCCTCATCCGTCCGTTCGGTGCTCATCACTGTACGCAGCTTGACACGGTTCTCTGCGCTTTCGAGCCTTGCGGAGATTGCGGTCTGGCGGCTGCGAGCCTCACGCAGGCGCTGCTGCAATTTCTGGATATCGGTTTCATAGGCGCGCAACGCATCGTCGAGCACGGAGATTTCCTGCTTCAACTGGTCGGACATGTCGCTGGCTTTCTTCCTCTCGACCAGCGCTGCACGGGCCAGATCTTCGCGATCTTTAGACAGGGCCAGCTGCGCCTTTTCGCCCCAATCGGCCTGGAGCTTGTCGAGCTTCAAGACATGACGATGCATTTCCTTCTGATCCGCGATCGTGCGAGCCGCGCTGGCACGCACTTCCACCAATGTTTCCTCCATTTCGAGGATAATCATGCGGATCATCTTGGCAGGATCGTCTGCTTTATCGAGCATGTCGTTAAAATTGGCGGCGATGATATCGCGGGTGCGACTGAAAATGCCCATGAAGGCTACTCCACTTGTTAAATTGTCCAAGCGCGATTCTGTCGACGCGCTTTGTGTTGGTGTTGGGCTCTGCCGCAAACGCTCGATTTCGGCATCGAGGCGAGTGAAACGACGAGGACCCTTGGAAGAAGCACCACCTGTTTGGGCCGGAGCATCGGTGCCGCGACTGGATTGGGCACCGCCGGGTTTGCTCTCGGGGGGGACTGAGTGCTCCGGCCCTAGGGGTGTATCTTTGGTAGGCTTGGTCATGCGACCTGAACGACCTGGCATGACATATCAGCAGCCATTGCTGGGGCGGCGTGCATCTGTGTCGACAGGGCGACGAATGCGGCCATTGCTGCAATGCTGGCGACTGCTGCTTGGCCCAGCTTGCTCTGGAAAAAGCGGCGATCATACATGAGGTGTTTCCTTTCTAATCTAGTCGCCCTTCAAAATGCAAAGCACGTGCCAGAATTAGAAAAACATTTAAAATCAGCTGTATATGTATATAATGGAAGATAAAGATTAGCGGCTATTGCCAATCATTAGGAAATTTCACTATAGATTGGTGCATGGAGCGTGAAAATCAATTTGTCGGCCAGTCCGGCGCCTTCCTTGATGCGGTTGAACGCACCTCTATGGCTGCGTCTATGGACCGCCCTGTTCTGGTAATCGGCGAGCGTGGGACGGGCAAGGAGTTGATTGCAGAACGTCTCCACCGCCTGTCTCCGCGCTGGGGCGAACCCCTCGTTACCATGAACTGCGCGGCGCTTCCCGAAACCCTGATTGAAGCCGAGTTATTCGGTCACGAGGCGGGCGCTTTCACAGGGGCTACCAAAACTCGCGCAGGAAGGTTTGAGGAAGCCGACAAAGGTACCCTATTTCTCGACGAACTGGGCACTTTGTCCATGGCCGCACAAGAACGGCTGTTGCGTGCGGTCGAATATGGTGAGGTTACCCGGATTGGATCTTCCCGGCCAATCAATGTCGATGTGCGCATCGTAGCGGCGACGAATGACGATCTTCCTGGACTTGCCGAACGCGGCGAGTTTCGTGCTGACCTGCTCGACCGATTGAGTTTTGAAGTCATCACGCTTCCTCCTCTTCGCGTACGCGAAGGCGACGTGGA
Source organism: Erythrobacter sp. (assembly GCA_003483125.1). Classification (GTDB taxonomy): domain Bacteria; phylum Pseudomonadota; class Alphaproteobacteria; order Sphingomonadales; family Sphingomonadaceae; genus Erythrobacter. The sequence goes on from DMWU01000255.1 coordinate 6,587, forward strand.
TGTTTTGTCCGACTATTTTGGACGCCGAATGGCGGCAGAACTTGAGTGGGAAAGCTGGCCCGGTTTTGCCGACCACGTGAGGCGGCAATTGGATGAATATCCTTGGCCGGGCAATGTGCGCGAGCTGCGAAATGTGGTGGAGCGCGCAGTCTATCGCTGGCAGGATTGGAGCCAGCCAATTGGCCATGTCCAATTCGATCCTTTCGATAGCCCATGGAAGCCGGCTGCCCCCGCGACCAGGCGCGTGGAATCCAAAGCGCCAGCGATCAGCAATGGCGTGGCGAATGGCGCACCAGCGATAAATCCCGAGCTTGAGGCGGTTGATGACCTGCGCAGTGCGGTTGATGCGCATGAGCGCACTATCGTCGAACATGCTCTTGGCAAACATCGCTGGAACCAGCGTCAGACGGCCAAAGCGCTAGGCCTCACCTACGATCAGTTGCGCCATTGCATCAAGAAGCACGGGTTGATGCAGGAAGAAGGCTAATAATCTTAGCTTCAATTGGCTGTGAGAGCGCTACTTATGTTAGCAAAATTGCTCTTTTGATAGCATTCATATTTATTCTATGAGTCGTGGGAATGAAAGCAAAGTCGGGGAGTTTAAAGTGAGAAACCAACGAAGGAAGATTGGCATTGCTGCAGTAGCGACGACAGCGATCGCGACCGTATTCGCAGTGCCGGGTTTGGCGGAGCACTCGTGGAGTAACTATCACTGGCAAAGAGAAAACCCGGAAATAATCATTCCTGTGGTCGACTTCACTACGGGCGAGTGGGCGGCTAACAATCGAGCGCAGATTGCAGTGGCTGATTGGAATGCCTCGGAATATATCCAGTCGCCCCATATTGTGGGCACGGGATCAAACACTAATTGTCCGATTGTTTCGGGTGAAATCCACGTCTGCAATGACGATTATGGCGGTACCGGGTGGCTAGGCATCGCCAGCATCTCCGTTAGCCGTGGCAAAGACAAGCACATCGTTGGCGGTGTAACAAAGGTCAATGATTTCTATTTCGACAGAGATCAGCCTGGGTCAGGATATAATACCGATGTGTGGCGCCAATTGGTGATGTGTCAGGAAATTGGCCACGATTATGGCTTGGGACACCAGAACGAAGACTTCAACACGAATACAACAGATTCCTGCATGGAATACACTTCGACGCCTACTGCCATCGATAAAACGCCGGATGATCATGACTACGAACAGCTACGGACGATCTACGCTCACAGCCATGGTAGCACCGACGACGGAGGCGGCGGTGGCGGCGGCGGAGGTAAAGGTGGCGGCCGCGGTAGGCCCGCCGAGCTACCTTCCGTTGGCAATACGCCCGACAGTTGGGGTCGCCCTGTGCAATTCCTGCCCAATGGCATGCCGCACATATATTCGCGGGATATTGGTAGCTATCGTGTGATCACACATGTAACCTGGACTATCGAGGCAGCACGAGATTTAATGCCTCATGGCCATGGTGGTGGAGGCGATCACGACCATTAAAGCCAGTGTCACATACTGATTGGAACGGGGCCTCTTTTCGGGGCCCCTTTTCATATGCTTTGTAGTTTTTGACTACGCAAAGCTTGACAATAGCTAATATTTCAATAATTCTAGAAATATGGAAATAACGGATGTCGATTCTTTACCAGAGGTTATCGTGGGCCGCTTAGCAGCTTTGGCCAGTGGCCACCGGCTGGCTGTATTCAAGGCGCTGGTTAGGGCCGGGAATTCAGGTCTAAGTGCGGGCGAGATCGCGCGCAGGCTTAAGATGCCGCCCAGTTCGCTCTCATTCAACCTTGCCCACTTGAGCAATGAAGGATTGGTTCAGAGCGAGCGGCAGGGCCGTTCAATCATATACCGAGCCGACTTCTCAGCCATGGAATCGCTTGTCCGGTATTTGTTTGAAGAATGCTGTGCCGAAGGATGCGATCCGCTCCCGCGCACAAAAAGGAATTGAAGCATGAAACGTCTACATGTCAGCTTGGCAGTTTCCGACCTCGCCAAATCCCGCCACTTTTACTCGAGTATGTTTGGTAGTGAGCCGACGCTTGAGCACGAACATTATGTGCAGTGGGTGCTCGATGATCCGGGGGTCAACTTCGTGATCGCGGATGGCAGCGAGAAGCGCGGCCTTACTCATTTGGGCATACAGGCGCAGGACGCCGAGGAACTCGAACAGCAGTTCGGGCGGGTCGCGCAAACCGGTGCTGAGGTGATCGACAAGGGCGAAACGCAGTGTTGCTATGCCCGTTCGACCAAGAATTGGGCGATCGATCCCGACGGAATTCCCTGGGAGACCTTCCTGACGCATGAACGCACTGCGGATTTCGGCACGCCCTTCTCTGGCACTCCAGAAGAAGCAGCCGCGCAATAGCAGACTCCATTTGCTTTTGTGCGCAAACGCGCCTAGATAGCCGCCATCCCGACATTGTCGTGACACTGAAGGGGCTGGCGCCGCAAGGGGCCGGCACCAAACCTAATTGTCATTGAGCCGGGCCGGAATGGAGTATCAATGGCGGATATCGCGCGCTTGACCGAGATTATCGAACCCGAGGCAAAGGCCCTGGGTTTCGAACTTGTGCGCGTAAAGATGATGCCGTCCGAAGCCGGCGACGGCGGCCAGGCATTGCAGATCATGGCGGAAGACCCGGCAACCGGGCAGCTTGTGATCGAACAATGTGCCGCCCTAAGCCGCGGCGTCTCTGAAGCTATCGATGCTTTGGAAGAGCGTGGTGATGTGCTGATCGAAGGCGCCTATCACCTCGAAGTATCCTCCCCGGGCATTGATCGCCCGCTAACCCGCGCCAAGGATTTTGCCAATTGGGCAGGGCACGAAGCCAAGATCAGCATGGTCAAGGGATGGGATGGTCCCCGCAATTACAAGGGCACCCTAAGCGGCATCGAAGGTGACACAATAACACTTGAAGATAGCAAGTCCGGAACGGTCGAACTGGACCGGACACAAATTCATGCGGCGAAACTTGTCTTGACCGATGAGCTTATTGCCGCCACCCAACCGCTCGATTCGAGTGGTGCAGACGAACTCGTAGAAGAAAAGGCAGACGACTGATGGCCAGTGCAATTTCAGCCAACAAGGCAGAATTGCTTGCGATTGCAAATGCGGTCGCTTCGGAAAAGATTATCGACAAGGCGATCGTTGACGAAGCGATGGAAGAAGCGATCCAGAAGAGCGCCCGTAACCGCTATGGTGCGGAGAATGACATTCGCGCCAAGCTTGACCCGCAGACGGGCGACCTTCGCCTGTGGCGTGTTGTTGAGGTGGTTGAAGAAGTCGAAGACTATTTCAAGCAGGTCGACCAGAAGCAGGCGCAGAAGCTTGATGCAGACGCCAAGCTAGGCGATTTCATTGTCGATCCGCTTCCTCCGGTTGATCTGGGCCGTATCGATGCGCAGAGCGCGAAGCAGGTGATCTTCCAGAAGGTCCGCGATGCAGAGCGTGAGCGTCAGTTTGAGGAATTCAAGGATCGCGGAGGTGAGGTGATCACCGGCGTGATCAAGTCCGTCGAGTTCGGGCACGTGATCGTGAATCTTGGCCGCGCCGAAGGCGTGATCCGCCGCGACCAGCAGATCCCGCGCGAAGCAGCGCGTGTTGGTGAGCGTGTTCGCGCTCTCATCACCAAGGTCGAGCGCAACAATCGCGGTCCGCAGATTTTCCTCAGCCGCGCGCATCCTGATTTCATGCGCAAGCTGTTCGCGCAGGAAGTACCCGAGATTTACGACGGCATTATCGAAATCAAGGCCGCAGCTCGCGATCCAGGCAGCCGCGCCAAGATCGGCGTGATCAGCCACGATAGCTCGATCGATCCGGTCGGCGCCTGCGTTGGCATGAAAGGTAGCCGCGTACAGGCCGTTGTGCAGGAACTGCAGGGTGAGAAGATCGATATCATTCCATGGAGCGAAGATACGGCAACCTTCGTCGTCAACGCATTGCAGCCCGCCACGGTGGCGCGCGTTGTGCTCGATGAGGATGAAGGTCGCATCGAAGTTGTCGTTCCAGACGACCAGCTTTCGCTGGCTATTGGCCGCCGCGGTCAGAACGTCCGCCTCGCCAGCCAGCTCACCGGTCACCAGATCGATATCATGACCGAGGAAGAAGCGAGTGAGAAGCGCAGCAAGGAATTTGCCGAGCGTTCGAAGATGTTTGAGGAAGAGCTCGACGTCGACGAAACTCTCTCGCAGCTGCTTGTTGCGGAAGGCTTCGCCGAGCTTGAAGAAGTCGCCTATGTCGAATTGGCCGAACTCGCCAGTATCGAAGGCTTCGACGAAGAGCTTGCGCAAGAGTTGCAAAGCCGTGCGGTCGAGGCGATTGAGAGGCAGGAAGCTGCCTATCGCGAAGAGCGCCGTGGCCTGGGTGTGGAAGATGACCTTGCTGAAATTCCGCATCTTACCGAACAGATGCTAGTTGTATTGGGCAAGGGCGGCATCAAGACGCTTGATGACCTGGCCGACCTCGCGACCGACGAACTGATCGCCAAGAAGCGCGAAGCACCGCGCCGCCGCAATGCCGATGGCCCGCCAATGCGGCGGCCAATGCGGCAGGAAGACAAGGGCGGCGTGCTTGGCGAATTCGGCTTGAGCGAAGAGCAGGGCAATGAGATAATCATGGCTGCCCGCGCGCATTGGTTTGAGGACGAGGAAGAGGCAGCGCCGGCTGCAGAACCCGAAACCCAGGAGGCCGCCGATGCGGACTCCGAACAATGAGCGCCTGACGCCCGACATTGCTGAAGCTCTCAAGGCACGGACGAAGTCTGAGCCGGAGCGCTGTTGCATCCTTTCCGGGGAGCATGGATCGCGCGACCAATTGGTCCGCCTGGCGATTTCGCCTGAAGATGCCGATGGCCTGTGTCATGTACTACCCGACGTGCAGGCCAAGGCACCGGGCCGCGGGGCCTGGATTGGAGCTTCTCGGGAAGAGCTTGAACACTCGTTTGCTAAGGGCCACCTAAAGGGGGCACTGGCGCGCAGCTTCAAGGGGGCGAATTTCCACCTGCCGGCAAATTTGCCCGACCTGGTCGAGCAGGCGCTTCGAAAGGCGCTTACCGATCGGCTGGGGCTGGAAATGCGCGCCGGGTCAATCGTGCTTGGTTCTGACCGGATTGCCGAACAGGCGCGGCAGGGACGCCTTTCGCTGCTGCTCCATGCAGCAGATGCGGGGGAAGACGGGCGCAAGAAACTCGATCAGGCCCTGCGAGTTGGGCTGGATGAGGAAGGTAGCGGCAAACGCGGTTCGATCTTGCCACTGGACCGCGCGGCTTTGTCTGTGGCATTGGGTCGCGACAATGTCGTCCACTTGGCCGTGAGCAATGCTGCTGCGGCTGAAAGAATTGCAAATGCTCTCAGGCGTTTGCTCCATTTTGTAGGTGATCAGTCACCCGCCGAAAATTCGCGTCCTTTGCCTGGTGCAGAGCGCGAAGACGACAAATTGAATGCGTGAAGGATAGACGAGCTAAATGAGCGACGAAGAAAAGAAACCTGCCCGTAAACCGCTTGGCCTGAAGCGGGCGGTCGATGCTGGCGAGGTCAAACAGACCTTCAGTCACGGTCGCACCAACAAGGTTGCGGTTGAGGTGAAGCGCCGCCGTAAGCTCGTAAAACCGGGCGAAACGCCTGCGCCTGAGCCGGCACCTGAACCCGCTCCGGAGCCGGAGGCTGAAGCGCCTGCGCCAAAGAAGGCTGCGCCGAAGAAACCGGCTGCGCCCAAGGAGACTCCGCAAGAGCGTGTTGCGCGTCTTCAGCGCGAGGCGGAAGAAGAGCGGCTGAAACTGGCTGAAGAGGCCCGCAAGCGCGATGAGGATGCCGCGAAGGAAGCTGCCGCAACCCAGAAGAAGCGCAAGGCTCGATCTCGCAAGGCCGAAGAAGAGGCCAAGGCTACTACCGAGGCGGAAGCCGCCGCTGCTGCCGCTGCTGCAGTCGAAGAGGCCCCTGCGGCCAAGAAAGGAAGTGACGACACACCTACGCCGGCGGCACGGAAGTTTACGCCGGTTGCTAAGCCTGAAGCAAAGCGCCCCGAAAAGCAGGAAAAGAAGAAACGCGAAGACAAGCGCGGTGGCAGGGGTGGCGACAAGCGCCGTTCGGGCAAACTTACCGTTTCGCGTGCACTCAACGAAGATGAGGGGCGCCGCGCACGTTCGCTCGCCGCGCTCAAGCGTGCGCGTGAGAAAGAACGGCGTCTGCATGGTGGCCCGTCAGCCCCGCGTGAAAAGCAGGTTCGCGACGTTATTGTGCCTGAAGCTATTACCGTAGGCGAACTAGCCAAGCGTATGGGCGAAAAGGGGGCCGATCTTGTGAAGGCCCTGTTCAACCTCGACATGATGGTCACGGTTAATCAGACGATTGATGCGGATACTGCCGAACTGTTGGTTGAAGAATTCGGCCACAAGATCAAACGCGTATCCGAGAGCGATGTCGATATCGACACGACTGAAGATCAGGACCCAGAAGAAACATTAAAGCCGCGACCGCCGGTTGTGACGATCATGGGCCATGTCGACCACGGCAAGACTTCGCTGCTTGACGCATTGCGTGGTACCGATGTGGTTAAAGGTGAGGCCGGAGGAATTACCCAGCATATCGGCGCCTATCAGATCACTACGAAGGACAAGCAGAAGCTGACCTTCCTCGATACGCCAGGGCACGCAGCTTTTACGCAAATGCGTGCGCGTGGTGCGAACGTCACCGATATCGTGATCCTGGTTGTTGCAGCCGATGATGGAATCATGCCGCAGACGATCGAGGCGATCAATCATACCAAGGCAGCTGGCGTGCCGATGATTGTCGCTATCAATAAATGCGATAAGCCAGAGGCAAATCCGGATAATATCCGTAATCGCTTGCTTGAACATGAAGTGATCGTGGAATCGCTTTCAGGCGATGTGCAGGATGTCGAAGTATCCGCGCTCAAGGGCGACGGGCTGGATGAACTGATCGAGAAGATCCTGCTTCAGGCCGAATTGCTCGAGCTGAAGGCCAATCCCGATCGCTTCGCCGAGGCTACAGTAGTCGAGGCGCAGCTTGATAAGGGCCGCGGACCTGTCGCTACCGTTCTGATAACACGTGGCACGCTGAAGCGTGGCGATACGTTCGTTGTCGGAGCAGAAAGCGGTCGTGTGCGCGCATTGGTCGATGACAAGGGTAAGCAGATCAAGGAAGCTGGCCCCGCCATGCCGGTAGAGGTGCTTGGCCTTGGCGGCGTTCCCGCCGCTGGCGACCAGCTGACTGTCGTCGAGAATGAACAGCGCGCGCGCGAAGTATCGCAGTATCGCCAGGAGAAGGCGACCGAGCAGCGTACAGCGCTTGCGCCGACAAGTTTCGATACGATGTTCAACAACCTTGCCAGCGATGTGATCGAATGGCCGGTGGTTGTGAAGGCCGATGTGCAGGGTAGCGTCGAGGCTATCGTCAACGCGCTCCACAATCTCTCAAACGACGAGATCAAGGTCCGCGTTCTCCACGCAGGCGTTGGCGCGATTACCGAAAGCGATGTGACGCTGGCGGCTGCATCAAATGCGCCGATCGTCGGCTTCAACGTGCGTCCCAATGCCAAGGCACGCGGCCTGGTCGAGAAGGAAAAGGTGCGGATGATGTATTACGACGTCATCTACCACCTGACCGAAGAAGTCGCGAAGGAAATGGCTGGCGAGCTTGGCCCGGAGCGCATCGAGAACGTCGTTGGCCGTGCAGAGGTCAAGCAGGTCTTCCCTGCGGGCAAGAAAGACAAGGCCGCAGGCCTGTTGGTGCTCGACGGGGTCATCCGCAAGGGCCTTCATGCGCGCCTTACCCGCGAAGATGTTATCGTATCGGCGACCACCATCGCGTCGCTGCGGCGCTTCAAGGACGATGTGGACGAAGTCCGCGCTGGCCTCGAATGCGGTGTAGTTCTGGAAGATACGAACGACATCAAAGCTGGCGACAATCTCGAGGTCTTCGAAGTCGAGGAGCGTGAGCGCACGCTGTGATGCGATCTGGCGACGATTGGAATTCTGACCAGGGTTCGCCGCATAGCGCGCTGCTCGGCTCCGAACTGGTCGGATTTGACGAGGAAAGCTCGACCGCGACCATGCGGTTCAAGATTTTGCCGCAAATGTGCACCTGGCGCGGCGGCGTGCAGGGTGGGCTGGTTGCCGGATATCTCGATGACGTCATGGGCTATGCCTATGTGATGGAAACAAGCGGCGAGAAAGCCCCACTTAACTTTGAAATCTCGATGCAGTTGCTGGGATTGCTGCCGGAGGGCGCGACGATCATAGGCAAGGGCCGCGTTGTGCGTTCCGGGCGTCGCGTGGTATTCCTTGAGGGCGAATTGCTGACAGAGGAGGGCCAAGTGCTTGCCCGCGCGACTTCTACCGCGATCCCTACCGCTCGTCCGTCACCAACTGAAACAGGGATGGAGGGCTAGATGCCGCGTCAGCAATTCACTGCAGAACAGCAATCGGTGCGCGTGCTGAAAGTGGGCGAACGCGTGCGGCATATCCTGAGCGAGCTTCTCGCGCGGCAGGAAGTGCATGACGAAGTTGTATCGGCCGCGAATATCGCGGTAACCGAAGTTCGCATGACGCCTGACCTCAGGAATGCGACAGCATATGTCAAACCTCTGCTTGGTGCTGATGAAGAGGCCGTGGTCACCGCGTTGCGCCAGAACACCGCCTATTTGCAGCGCGAAGTTGCCAAGCGATTGGGCCTGAAATTCGCGCCCAAGCTGAAATTCCGTAGCGACGAGAGCTTCGACGAGGCCGACCGGATCGAGCGCTTGCTCAATGATCCAAAGGTGGCCCGTGACCTGAACGAGGCCGACTAGCAAAATCCCTCGGTGACCTTTCGGCGGCGCCTGCTAGCTTCAAACTGCGATTCCCCACTCGCGCATGTCGATAGAGGAGAGGTTTGATGGGCGAGATCCTGCGCACACCGGATGAGGCATTTGCCAATGTCCCAAACTATCCATTCACACCGAATTAGATTGACGATCTCACTGGCTTTGAAGGTACTCGGATCCACTATCTCGATGAGGTGGGCGCAGCAGGCGGGCCAGGAACGGGCAACACGTTTCTTTGCCTTGATGGTGAGCCAAGTTGGTCGTTTCTCTATCGCAAGATGATTCCGGTTTTCACTGCTGCGAGTGGACGCGTGATCGCTCCTGACCTCATCGGCTTTGACAAGTCGGACAAGCCCGTTGACGACGAGCTCTACACTTACGGCTTTCATCGCGACATGCTGATGGCCTTTATCCGGCACCTCGACCTTTGGAACATCACGCTGGTTTGCCAGGATTGGGGCGGTATTCTCGGCCTGGGCATTGTGCCCGACATGGCCGATCGGTTCGATCGCTTGATCGTGATGAACACCGCGATTCCGGTCGGGGTGTCTCCAGGTGAGGGTTTCGACAATTGGAAGGCATTTGTTCGCAGTCAGCCCGATCTTGATGTCGGCGCGCTGTTCAAACGCGGCATGCCCTATCTCAGCGATGAAGAAGCAGCCGCCTATGCTGCGCCTTTCCCCTGCCAGGATCACAAGGCTGGCGTCCGTCGTTTCCCTGAACTTGTGCCAGTTGAGCCGGGCATGGAGGGCGTCGAACATGGCGAACGCGCGCGCCAGTTCTTTTCACGGGATTGGGGCGGAAAAAGCTTCATGGCTGTTGGCATGCAAGACCCCGTACTGGGCCTACCGATCATGAAAGAATTACAAGGGTTTATTCGCGGCTTCCCTGAACCGATGGAAGTGCCCGATGGTGGGCACTTTGTGCAGGAACGTGGCGAAGCAATTGCCCGAGCCGCGCTCCAGCACTTCCAAAGCCAATAGCAGATCGATTGTTCGATTGGCCAAGTCGGCAAACGCTCGAATATAGTTGACATAGGCAACTAATTGCCTAGCATTCCCTTCATGAGTGACACTCTTGCCCAGATCGTCCCGCAGATTCGCGCTTTCAATCGCGATTTCTCGCAGCTGATGGGGCTGCTTGATCCCCACTATATGGGCAGCGAAATGACCGTGCTTGAGGCGCGCGTCCTCTATGAAATTCGCGAGAATTCACCTGCGCTCGCGCGCGATATCGCGGCCGAGCTAAACCTTGATCCCGGATATCTTAGCCGGATTGTCGCGCGACTTGAGAAGCGCGAGTGGATCCAGCGAGGGAAAGGAAAGGACGCACGCCAGCGCCCACTGGCTCTTACCAAACTTGGTGAGCGCAAGTTCCGCGATTTAGACGAGGTCACAGCTGCCGCAACCGCAAGAATGATCGGCCGCTACGGCGAAGACGGTGCGCGCCGGATTGGTGCGTTGCTCAGCCAAGCGGGTGAACTGCTGTTCGACAAATCTCCGTCCGACTGGTCAATCCGCACATTCAGGCCAGGCGACATGGGCATGATCACCGCCCGACAGGCGATCCTTTATCGCGAAGGTTGGGGCTGGGACTACCAGCTTGAGGCGTTGATCGGGGAAATCACGGCCAAGTTTCTGCGCGATTTCAAGGAAGTGCGCGAGCAATGTTGGGTCGCCGAACGCGATGGCCGAATGTTGGGTGTAGTCTTCCTGATTGAGGACGATGAAAAGACGGCGCGCTTGCGATTGCTTCATGTCGAGCCGGAGGCACGCGGGCTGGGTATCGGTGCTGCGCTGGTCCACCAATGCACGCTCTTTGCGCGTGAGGCGGGTTACAAGCGGATCGCGTTGTGGACCCATGCCGTCTTGTATAGCGCACGGCGTATCTATGCGGCTGAGGGCTATGAAATCATCTCGACGCACGAGCACGATGATTTTGGCAAGATGGAGAAAAGCGAGCACTGGATGCTGGAGCTGTAGTCGGCACGCATATCAACCGCGCAATTGTGGATGAGCTTTGTTGGCGCTGGCCATAATTGGCAACATCGGCATATTGCACCCATGGCAAAGCTCTATTTTTACTACGCCAGCATGAATGCGGGTAAATCAACCACGCTACTACAGGCCGATTTCAACTATCGCGAGCGTGGCATGCATACCATGCTTTGGACCGCGCGGCTCGATGATCGGGGTGAGGACGCAGCGATTGAAAGCCGCATCGGCCTGGGTGCAGATGCCCATCGTTATGGCGCTGATACAGACCTTTGGGCCGAAATCATGGACTCACATGAACGGAAGCCGCTCAATTGTGTGCTGGTGGATGAAGCGCAATTCCTCAGCAAGGATCAGGTCTGGCAATTGGCGCGCCTGTCTGACGAGGCCGGGATTCCGGTTCTTTGTTACGGCCTACGCACCGATTTCCAGGGTGAGCTATTCCCAGGCTCGGCAGCACTGCTCGGCATTGCAGACGCGCTGGTAGAGCTAAAGGCCGTGTGCCATTGCGGACGTAAGGCGACGATGAATCTGCGCGTTGATGAAAGCGGCAAGGCGGTAAAACAGGGCGAGCAGACCGAAATTGGCGGGAACGATCGCTACCTTGCCCTGTGCCGCAGGCATTTCAACGAAGCACTGGCGGGCTAGCTACCGCATTCCTATCTATCATTAATGAACGAAACTCTGACACTTGCGATCATCCTGATCCCGTGCCTGATCATCGCCATCGTCTTCCATGAGGTGGCGCATGGTTTGACTGCGAAGATGCTGGGTGATCCAACTGCTGACAGGTTGGGCCGCTTGAGCTTGAACCCTCTAAAGCACGTCGATCCCGTCGGAACGCTGCTGGTTCCAGGTTTCCTGGCATTGATGAGCGCGCCCGTATTCGGCTGGGCTAAGCCTGTGCCCGTACGTAAGGACCAGCTTGATAATCCACGCTTCGGGATGATGGCTGTCGCAGCCGCCGGGCCGGGTACGAACTTCTTGCTTGCGGCCATCGGTGCGATCCTGCTTGGGTTGACCGCGCCTGAGGGCGCCCAATTGGTTACCTCCGATGGCGGGTTCCCGATGCTGGCCGGACCGGACGGTATCAATCACCTATTGGCTAGCGGGTTATTCTTCTTCATCTTGATCAATATATTTCTTGGTGTTTTCAACCTGTTGCCAATTCCGCCCTTTGACGGTTCGCATATCGTCGAAGGCCTGCTGCCGCGGCGCTACGTGCATTTCTATGAGAGGCTGCAACCATTCGGCATGCTGCTCTTTTTCGGATTGATCGCGCTGACCTGGTTTGCCCCGCAATTAGGCGTGCTTGAGAATACGATCGGCCCGCCCGTGGCGTGGGCAATCCAACAATATCTTGCGCTGGCTGTGGCGATCTCGGGCTAGTTCCCGGCTTGGGCAGCAAACCACTCTGATACTCGCCCTTGCGCCGCCACATCCAGATGCAAGCCCAGCTTGGTCCGGCGCCACAAGACGTCTTCGGCCGAACGCGCAAATTCTTCCTGCGCTAGATAACGCAGTTCTGCCCCATAAAGGTCGCCACCCATATGCTCGCCCAGCTCGGCATGGCTTTGGGCATCGCCCAAAATCTCGTCGATCCTCGTGCCATAGGCGCGGAGTAGCCTAAGTATCCCCTCGGCTCCGAACCAGGGATAAAGTGCCAGCTTCTCGGCGAGGAAATTGTCGAAGCGGGCTGGATCGATGTCGCCGCCAGGTAGCGGCGTTGTGGCCGTCCAAGACTGGCCTTTGCCAAAGCCCAGCTTCTGCAAGGCGTGCTCTGCAAGCTTGCGATAGGTGGTGATCTTGCCGCCGAAGATCGAGAGCACCGGTGCGCCTTCGGCCTGGTCCAGCTCGAAAACATAGTCGCGCGTGACAGTGGAATTGTCGGTCGACTTGTCATCGTAAAGCGGACGAATACCCGAGTAATCCCACACGGCATCTTCAGGCGTCACCGGCTTGCGCAGATATTCGTTTATCGCGTCGCAGATATAGTGCTTCTCTTCGTCGGAGATTGCGACCTCATTCGGGTCGCCACTGAACAGCATATCGGTGGTGCCGACCAGCGTGTAATCGCGCTCATAGGGAATGGCGAAGACGATACGGTTGTCCCTATTCTGGAAGATGTAGGCATGGCGCCCGTCGAAAAGGCGCGGGAATACGAGGTGACTACCTTTGACTAGGCGCAGATTCTGGTGCTCGCGTGAGGGTATTGCGCGGCTGAGCACGCTGTCGACCCATGGCCCCGAGGCGTTGATGAGAATTCGCGCGCTGACCTGCTCATCGCCGCGTTTGCCCCGAATTGTGGCCTGCCAGCGATCCTTGGATCGCTCTAGCGTGACGCATTCCGTACGGGTGCGAATATCGGCCCCACGATCGCGCGCATCCATGCAATTGAGCGCGACCATACGTGCATCCTGCACCCAGCAGTCGGAATATTCGAAGCCTTTGGTCAGCCGATCTTGCAGTATCTCTCCATGCGGGATCTGTCGTAGGTCGACAGTGCGTGTGCCGGGTAACAGCTTGCGACCGCCCAGATTGTCATAGAGGAACAGCCCCAATCGCAGCATCCATTTGGGTCGCAACCCTTTGTCATGCGGCAGGACAAAGCGCAGCGGCCAGATGATATGCGGCGCGATATTTAAGAGCCGCTCGCGTTCGATCAGGCTTTCGCGCACCAGGCGGAATTCGAAATGTTCCAGATAGCGCAAGCCCCCGTGCACCAGCTTGGTCGATGCGCTTGAAGTATGTGCGGCTAGATCATCTTTCTCGACCAGCAGTACTTTTAGGCCACGCCCGGCTGCGTCGCGCGCAATGCCTGCGCCATTGATGCCGCCACCGATAATGAGAAGATCGAAATCTGCGCTCACGAACTGAGGCATGGCGCGGAACAGCCAGTTTGGCTAGGGGCATTGCATGCCGGATTCACTGAAACCAGCGCCGCATGGCTGGATTATCCTGGACAAGCCGCATGGGCTTGGTTCGACGCAAGCTGTTGGCGCGGTGAAACGTGTGCTGCGCCAAGGCGGCTATGCCAAGACCAAGGTGGGGCATGGCGGCACTCTCGATCCGCTGGCAGAGGGGGTCTTGCCCATAGCCTTGGGAGAGGCGACCAAGCTGGCCGGGCGTATGCTCGATGCCAGCAAGATCTATGAGTTCACCATCCAGTTTGGCGAGGAAACCGATACGCTCGACGCGGAGGGCGAGGTGGTGAAGCGTTCAGACCATTTCCCGCCAATGGCCGCGATCTCAGCCATACTCGAACATTTCACGGGAGAGATTGAGCAGGTGCCGCCTGTCTATTCTGCGCTGAAGGTCGATGGCAAGCGCGCCTATGACCGCGCGCGTGCCGGTGAAGAGGTTGAGATGAAGAACCGTCAGATTGAGATCTTTGATCTGTCTCTGCCGCGTGATGAGCGCGAGGGCGAACTGCTTTCAACGTTCCAAACCACCGCCGGTAGGCCTGATCCCTATGACTTTGCCGCGCCGCTGGAAATGATCGAGAGCGTCACGCTTACGGCTCATGTCTCGAAAGGTACCTATATCCGCTCTTTGGCACGCGATATCGCGCATGCACTTGGAACGGTTGGCCATGTTACCTATTTAAGGCGGATCAAGGCTGGCCCCTTCCATGAAAATCAGGCGATTTCGCTGGACAAACTGGAGGAAATCGCTAGAGGCGCGCCCTTATTAGACCTACTCCTGCCGCTCGAGGCGGGGCTGGACGACATCCCGGCCCTGAATCTTGACCCGGAAAGTGCGCAGGCGGCCAGACAAGGCCGGGTCCTTTCCGGGATGCCCCAAAGCGATGGGCTCTATTGCGCCATGCTGGATAATGTTCCTGTGGCGCTGATGGAACTCAACGCTGGTACTGCCAAGGTAGTCAGGGGTTTCAACCTTCCCGATGTCGCAGAGTAAGAGAGTAAAACAACATGTCGGTATCTGCCGAAGCAAAACAGAAGATTATCAAAGACAATGCCCGCGACAAGAATGACACGGGCAGCCCTGAAGTACAGGTAGCGATCCTCACAGAGCGCATTCGCAACCTCACCGAACACTTCAAGGGCCATCACAAGGATAACCACTCGCGCCGTGGCCTGCTGATGATGGTCAACAAGCGCCGCTCGCTGCTTGCCTATCTCAAGAAGAAGGACGTTGAGCGTTACAATGCACTGATCCAGAAACTGGGTCTTCGTAAGTAAGAATTTCACGGAGCGGCCCCCCTAAGACAAAATGGGGCGGGCCGCTTCTCATATCTGGCATCCTTCACAATTCGGTGAAGGGGCCTGGGGCATAGAAAGGCCCCGCACCGGACCGGGACGGCATACCCGGAAAATTGTAGGCCCCGCGCGGCAATATGGCCCCGTGGGTTCAGAAGGAAAATCAATGTTCGACACGAAAACCGTATCGCTGGAGTGGGGCGGAAAAACCCTCACTCTGGAAACAGGCAGTATTGCCCGCCAAGCTGATGGCGCCGTACTGGCCGCCTATGGCGAAACTGTGGTGCTTTGCGCCGTTACCGCCGCCAAATCTGTTCGCGAGGGGCAGGACTTCTTCCCGCTCACCGTGCACTATCAGGAAAAATTCTCTGCAGCCGGCCGTATCCCGGGTGGCTTTTTTAAGCGCGAAGGCCGCGCAACAGAGAAAGAAACACTTACTTCGCGCCTGATCGATCGCCCCGTGCGGCCGCTCTTCCCCGAAGGTTTCTACAACGAAATCAACGTAATCGCGCAGGTCCTCTCCTATGATGGTGAGACCGAACCCGATATCGTAGCCATGATCGCTGCCTCTGCAGCGCTCACCATTTCGGGCGTCCCCTTCATGGGTCCGATCGGTGCGGCACGCGTCGGCTTCCGCAATGGCGAATATGTTCTCAACCCCAGCCTAAGCGAAGCGCTCGACGAAGAAGGTCGCCTCGACCTCGTTGTCGCCGCAACCAATGACGCTGTGATGATGGTCGAATCCGAAGCCAAGGAATTGACCGAAGAAGAGATGCTCGGCGCTGTCATGTTCGCGCATGAGGAATCGAAGAAGGTAATCGCGGCCATAATCGACCTGGCTGAACAGGCTGCCAAGGATCCGTGGGAAATTGACACCACTGACGACACCTCGGCAATCAAGGAAAAGCTGCGCGGAATCGTTGGTGACGATATCGCCGCCGCTTACAAGCTGACTGACAAGTCGGAACGTTCAGATGCCCTCAATGCTGCCCGGGAAAAGGCGAAGGAAGCATTCGCTGAGGAAGAACCGCAGACGCAGATGGTCGCCAACAAGGCGGTCAAGAAGCTGGAAGCTGAAATCGTTCGCGGCGCCATCATCAAGGATGGCCAGCGTATCGACGGCCGCAAGCTTGACCAGGTTCGTCCTATCGAGGCGATGGTTGGCCTGCTGCCCCGCACACATGGTTCGGCGCTGTTCACACGCGGTGAAACCCAGGCGATCTGCACAGTGACGCTGGGCACCAAGGATGCCGAGCAGATGATCGATGGCCTTGAAGGTCTATCTTACAATCACTTCATGCTGCACTATAACTTCCCGCCTTATTCAGTTGGCGAAGTTGGCCGCTTTGGCTTCACCAGTCGTCGGGAGACCGGCCATGGTAAGCTTGCTTGGCGTGCGCTGCATCCTGTGCTGCCCGATCACGAGGACTTCCCGTATACTATCCGTATCCTGTCAGACATCACCGAATCCAACGGTTCCAGCTCCATGGCGACCGTTTGCGGTGGCTGCCTGGCCATGATGGACGCGGGCGTTCCGATCGAGCGCCCTGTTTCGGGTATCGCAATGGGCCTCATCCTAGAAGGCGAAGAATTTGCCGTCCTGTCAGACATTCTGGGTGACGAAGATCACCTGGGTGACATGGACTTCAAGGTTGCTGGTTCGGAAGCTGGCATCACCTCGCTCCAGATGGACATCAAGGTGGCGGGTATCACCAAGGAAATCATGCAGACTGCGCTTGAGCAGGCGAAGGCTGGCCGTGCGCATATCCTTGGTGAAATGAACAAGGCGCTGGGCTCTGCCCGCACCGATGTTTCCAAGCATGCACCGCGTATCGAAACCATGCAGATCGACAAGTCGAAGATCCGCGACGTTATCGGAACGGGTGGCAAGGTTATCCGCGAAATCGTGGCTGAAACCGGCGCCAAGGTCGATATTGACGATGAAGGCGTGATCAAGATCAGCTCTTCCAACCTCGATGAAATCGAAGCCGCCAAGAAGTGGATCGAAGGCATCGTTGAAGAAGCGGAAGTCGGCAAGATCTATACCGGTAAGGTCGTGAACATCGTCGATTTCGGCGCGTTCGTGAACTTCATGGGTGGCAAGGACGGCCTCGTCCACGTCAGCGAAATGAAGAATGAGCGTGTTGAGAAAGTGACCGACGTCGTCTCCGAGGGTGACGAAGTGAAGGTCAAGGTTCTCGAGATCGACAATCGCGGCAAGGTCCGCCTGTCGATGCGCGTTGTTGACCAGGAAACCGGTGAAGAGTTGGAAGATACCCGCCCGCCGCGCGAAAAGCGCGAAGGTGGCGGTGATCGCCGTGGCCCGGGTGGTAACCGCACCCGTGGTGGCGACCGTGGAGGCCGCCGTGGTGGCCGTGACCGTGGTGGCGCTGCACACGTTCCAGACTTCCTGAAGGACTAAACTTTTTAGGTTAGACAGAAAAGGGCCGCTCGGAGATAATCCGGGCGGCCTTTTTCTTTGAGCCATCGGAGTAGTATCCGCTTGGCTGCCCTCACCATGGCATGGCGTATTACTTAGAAATCGCCGATCAAGAGGAGCATGCATGACCGATATCCGCTTCGATCCACCCAAGGGCGGGTTGGTGCCGTATATGGGCATCAAACTTGTCGGCGAGGGCGAAGGCTGGCTCGAGGCGCGAATGGTGATCGAACAGAACCATCTTCGTTCGGGGGCCAATGCCTTGCATGCGGCAAGCATTGTCGCGCTGGCCGATTCCGTTTGTGGCTTTGCTGCGGGTAATCCTTTGCCAGACGGGGCGAAGGGCTACACAACGGTGGAGTTGAAATCGAACTTTGTCGGTACTGCGAATAGCGGTGCCTTGATCGCGCGGTCAGAAGTAGCGCATCTGGGCCGAAGCACTCAGGTCTGGGATTCGGTTGTCACGCACGAGGAAATCGGGCGGAAGATTGCCTTCTTCCGCTGTACGCAAATGATACTTTACTGATCCGAGGAATTATCCGCCCAAACGCATGGTGCCGAGGAAATCGCGTTTGCCTATCGGGACGCCTTTCATCCGCAAAATGTCGTAAAAAGTCGTGGTATGGAAATACATGTTGGGCTGCGACATGCTGAGAAGGAAATCCTTGGCCGACATTTCGAACACTTTCTTCCCGCCCAGCACGAAGGCAATCGGTTTGTCTGCCGAGGCTTCAAGCTCCGCCTCGTCAATGTTTGCCAGCGCTTGCTGCGTCTTCTTCACCTCTTCGCGCATCGCATCCCATGTGTGGGGTTGAACGGTAAAGTCGGGCGAAAACTGGCCGCTCGGCAATTGTTCAAGGACAAATGCCGAATGTACCCAGCAGCTGCGCACATGCCAGGGCAGGCTCCACATATCCTCTGCCAACTTGGATCCCACCATCTCCTCTTCAGAAATGCCGTTCTCTTTCGCAAATGCCTCGCCCTTATCAATCAATCCATTGAGTGAATTCAGCAGCTGCTGGCAGTTGCGGACAAACGCATCGTTGAGGGTGAGGGGCATAATGAGCTCCAGAATTTAAAAGGCCCGGCCACTCCATCAGAGCGCCGGGCCGTTGATTTAGTTTAGCGACCCCGCGGTCCGCCAAATGGCAGCGGGGGAGGGGGCCTGCGCGCACCGCGCGGCAGCTGTGCCTGATAGGCGCGTCCGCAATGTTCAACGCAATAGGGGAACCCGGGGTTCACCGCTACTCCGCAGAAGTGGAAGTCCGGCTCACCGGGGTGGCCCATAGGCCAACGGCACACCTTGTCGCTCAGATCGAGCAGGCTGATCTTGTCTGCAATTTCAGAGCTCGGCTTGGCCGGAACCAATCGGCGCGGCGGAGCGGGCGGGATCGGCGCCTGCTGGTCGCCGGGGCCCTGCCGCAGGAAGCCGCCCGGACCAACAGAGACGATCTTTGGCAGTTCAGGTGTAGGGTTGGGAATCGGCTGTGAAGGAATTGGTTTTGCTGCGGCGGCTGGCATCGGTTCAGCATT
>DMWU01000207.1:0-877 GCA_003483125.1 Erythrobacter sp.
GTGGTTCCAGACCAGCTCGATGCAATGGATGCCTTGCGCGTACTCCAGCAATCCGAAACCGCTATGGCGATGGTGCATGATGAATATGGCCATCTCGACGGGATCGTAACGCCCGTCGACTTGCTTACGGCCCTCGTAGGCAACTTCGTAAGCGACCAGGATGAGGGCGATGCGCCGCTGGTCGTGGAGCGGCCCGATGGATCACTGCTCGTCTCAGGCGCCTATTCTGCCGATGCGCTGGCCGATCTTCTCGACATTACATATGAGAGCACGCGCGAGTTTGGCACGGCGGCAGGCTATGCGCTGTCGGTGATGAAACGACTACCCAAGGAAGGCGATAGCTTCGTCGACCAGGGATGGCGGTTTGAAATTGTCGATATGGACCGCCGCCGAATCGATAAATTGTTTGTTTCCCGCGTCGCGGGATAGCTCAACCTGGAACTACAGCCTGCGCAGTTGCGCCATCACCTTCGGGCGCGGCAATGATATCGCGAGTCACGCTACCCTTGGCGACGGTGTTGGTTTCTGGATCGCCCACGGTTGAGCGAATGCCTGGTACAGCGGCACCAGCGCGATCAAGCGCGCTGGTTTCTACCGACGAGCGTGGCGCAGGTCCGCCAAACAAAGCTTCGAGCGCTTGTTCCGCAGCCGACCCTTGCGAAGGACGTGGTGCGCCGGGTGCAGGGGGCATCAGGTTAAAATCGGGCGGAACGACCAATGGCGCCTGGCGCTGCACGGCAAATTCATCGGGCCGCTCGCGATTGAGGAAACCGCCGCCGCCGCATCCGGCCAACATGGCGCTGGTGGCGATCAAAAGAATTGCAGGCTTTACATTACGCATTGGTCAAATTCTCCGCAGGCGCCTTCACTGGGCGCT
>DMWU01000207.1:1137-10997 GCA_003483125.1 Erythrobacter sp.
ATTCTCCGCAGGCGCCTTCGCTGGGCGCTCGTCTGTAAGTCGCTATCATCGCTCACCAGAAAGGATCGAGCAAGGATAATCACTACGCCGATGGTGATAGCGGCATCGGCAATATTGAAAATTAGGAAGGGCCGGAAATCCCCGAAATGCAGATCGGCATAGTCAACGACATAGCCCAGTTCATAGCGGTCGATGATATTGCCCAGC
The DNA here is from genome assembly GCA_003483125.1 of Erythrobacter sp. Taxonomy (GTDB): domain Bacteria; phylum Pseudomonadota; class Alphaproteobacteria; order Sphingomonadales; family Sphingomonadaceae; genus Erythrobacter. The sequence continues at coordinate 1,345 of DMWU01000207.1, forward strand.
GCGCCGCCAAGGATCATCGAGAGGCCAATAATGTCACCCAACAGCTTCTCGCGAAACATCCACACCAGCACGACAAGCGCAATCAAGGCCGTCACACCCACCAGCACCCAGCGCATTTCGGTGCTGGTCGCTTCCAGCAGACCCAATGAAATACCGCGGTTTTCGGTGTAGCGGAGGTCAAAAAAGGGCAATAGATCGATTACTTGATTTGGCTGTCTGCGCAGGTCGAGCGGTACAAGCACCAGCCACTTCACGAACTGGTCGGCCGCGAAAATCACGCCAGCAATGGCGAGGCCGATCACGCGGTTGCGGATAAAGAGCTCTTTCACATTCACGCTTCTGCTTCCTGATCAAGCTTGGCGACCACATCGTCGCAGCGGTCGCATAGCGCGCCATCTTCCGCCACTTCGGGCAGCAGGCGCCAGCATCGACCGCATTTGTGATGATTGCTCTTGGTGACAGTCACTTCGTCGCTTTGCCCGCGCGTGACTGTCGCAGTGATGAACAGTTCGGCGAGGTCTTCATCGTTGAAGCCTTCAGGCACAGCATCGGCGGGAACGACAACCTCCGCCTCCAGGCTTGAGCGGATTATCTTGTCGCGCCGTAACGGCTCGATCGCTTCATTCACACGCTCGCGCAGGTCGCGCAGCTTGTCCCAGCGTGACGTATCCAAGCTGACTGCCGGGATACTCGGCCATTCGAGCAGATGAACGCTGCCCTCTTGCTCGCTATCTTCGGGATAGCGGCTCTGCCAGACTTCTTCGGACGTATAGACCAGCACCGGCGCGGCATAGCGCACCAGCGCATGGAACAACAGGTCGAGCACGGTGCGATAGGCATTGCGCGTGCCGCTGTCTGCGCCGTCGCAATAGAGGCTGTCCTTGCGGATATCGAAGAAGAAGGCCGAAAGGTCTTCATTGCAGAAATCGACCAGCAGGCGCGTGTAGGTGTTGAAGTCGTAAACATCGACGGCCTGCCGCAGCTTGCGGTCAAGATCGCCGAGCAGGCTCAGCACATATAGCTCAAGCTCGGGGATTTCGGCGCTGTCGCCCATATCGCCGATGAACCCGTCAAGCGCCCCAAGCAAATAGCGGAATGTATTGCGCAGGCGGCGATACTGGTCGCCTACGCCTTTGAGGATTTCATCGCCGATCCGGTGGTCTTCGGTGAAATCGACCGACAGGGCCCATAGGCGGATGATATCCGCACCATACTGCTCCATGATCTTCAACGGATCGATGGTGTTGCCCAGGCTCTTCGACATCTTCTTGCCGACCTTGTCCATGGTGAAACCATGGGTCAGAACCTGCTCATAGGGTGCGCGGCCGCGTGTTGCAGAGCTTTGCAATAGCGAAGACTGGAACCAACCACGATGCTGGTCGGAACCTTCAAGATAAAGATCTGCGGGCCATTTGAGATCGGGCCAGCTACCGGATTCGAGCACGAAACTGTGCGTGCAGCCCGAATCGAACCAGACGTCGAGAATGTCGGTGACCATTTCATAGTCATCCGCATTGTGATCATTGCCCAGGAATTCGGCCTTGCGCCCCTCATCCCAGGCGTCGACGCCCTCCTCGCGGACAGCGGCAACGACGCGCGCATTTACTTCCGCGTCTTGCAGGTAGGTGCCATCCTTGCGGACGAAGAGCGTGATCGGAACGCCCCATGCGCGCTGGCGCGAGAGCACCCAGTCTGGCCGGGTTTCGACCATGCTTCCGATACGATTGCGGCCCTTCTCGGGGACGAAGCGAACACGCTCAATCTCGCGCATGGCGATTTCGCGCAGGGTCGAATGATCCTTGGCCACGAAGGGAGCAATGGCACCGCCCACAGCATCGGGAACACCCACATCGAAGTCGCCGCGATCGAGCGGCTTATCCATCGGCACAAACCATTGCGGTGTGCAGCGGAAGATCACCTTCGCTTTCGAACGCCAACTATGCGGATAGCTATGCGCGTAATCTTCTGATGCGCTTAGCAGAGCGCCTACATCGCTCAGGTCCGAACAGATCGGGCCTTCGGGTGAGTTGAACGGCTTGTTGATCACCGCGCGGCGGCGCGGCTTGCCCGCATCATCGAGATCGTCGGCACCCAGCCACAGCCAGTCATCGCGATAACGGCCATCATCCATCACCGCGAATTGCGGCTCCAGTCCATTGGCCTTGCACAGCTCGAAATCGTCCTCGCCATGATCGGGCGCCATATGGACGAGGCCGGTGCCGCTATCGGTCGTAACGAAATCACCCGGCAGGAATGGGCGCGGTTTGGCGTAGAACCCGCCGAGTTGATGCATCGGATGGCGCGCGACTGTTCCGTCTAAGTCGGAGCCTTTGAACTTTGGGTGATCGGCTACAAAGCCAGCCGCCCTGAACGTGTCCCCCGCTTCAGGGCCTGGAGGGTCAATTCGTCCAGAGAATTCCGATAGAAGCTCAGACGCGATGAGTGCTTTTCGTCCATCCTTAAGCGGCCAAAGAACATACTCAACATCAGGCCCATAGGCGATGGCCTGGTTCACAGGGATCGTCCAAGGCGTGGTGGTCCAGATCACCGCATGTGCGCCGACCAATTCCTCAACCGGGCTTTCGGTGATCTCAAACGCTACGTCGATCTGGGTCGAGATGATGTCTTCATACTCAACCTCGGCCTCGGCCAACGCGGTCTGTTCAACCGGGCTCCACATCACGGGCTTTGAACCGCGATAGAGATTGCCTGCTTCGGCAAACTTCATCAGCTCGGCAACGATTGTCGCCTCGGCATCAAAATCCATGGTCAGATAGGGATTGTCCCAATCGCCCATGATGCCCAGCCGCTTCAGCTGCTGGCGCTGCGTATCGACCCAATGCTGCGCATAGGCGCGGCATTCGGCACGGAATTCCTTGGGATCGACTTCGTTCTTGTCGAGCTTCTTCTTGCGATACTGCTCTTCAATCTTCCATTCGATCGGCAGGCCGTGGCAATCCCAGCCGGGCACATAGGGGGCATCCTTGCCCGCCAGATTCTGCGTGCGGCAGACCATGTCCTTCAGGATGTGGTTCAGTGCATGGCCGATATGCATATCGCCATTGGCATAGGGCGGGCCGTCATGCAGGATGAACTTCTCACGCCCCGCGCGTGCTTCACGCAGTTTCTGATAGAGGCCAATCTCTTCCCAGCGCGCCTCAATGCCCGGTTCCTTCTGCGGAAGGCCGGCTTTCATGGGGAAGGCGGTTTTCGGCAGGAAAACCGTATCTCTATAGTCGCGCTTTTCAGTCATTGCCGCGGGCGCTTAGAAGCCTTCTCGCCTCGGCGCAATCCTTCTCCATCTGCTCCAACAAAAGGTCGAGCGTATCGAACTTCGCCTCTGGCCGCAGGAAGTGATGGAATGCGACCTCAACCTCTTGCCCATAGAGGTCGCCGGAGAAGTCGAAGAAATAGGGTTCGAGCAGCTCCTTTGGCGGCTCGAATTGCGGGCGAATACCCAGATTTGCCGCACCTATCAGCTCCTGACCCGTGGCAAGGATGCGACCTGTCACGGCATACACCCCATATTTGGGACGGAGGTATTTTTCGATGCTGAGATTTGCGGTGGGATAGCCGATCTCGCGCCCGCGCTTGTCGCCATGCTCCACGATCCCGCGAATTGCGAATGGGCGTGTGAGCAGGCGCGCGGCCAATTGCGGGTCGCCATCGCGGAGCGCGTCGCGGATCCGGCTGGAGGAGACTACCTCTTCGCCTTCCTCGACAACATCGACCACGCGCGATTGCATGCCGAGTTCGCTGCCCATGCTGCGCAGCAGTTCGACATTACCCCTCGCGCCCTGGCCAAAGGTGAAATCGCCGCCCGTTACCACGCCAAAGGCGCCCAGACGTTCGATCAATATCTTGGAGATAAAATCTTCTGCGCTGGTGCTCGCCAGTTCCTTGTCGAAATGGAAGACCAACATCGCTGTCGCACCTGCGGCGATATAGAGCTCTTGCCGCTGCTCCAGCGTGGTAAGATGGAATGGTGGCACATCGGGGCGGAAGAAACGCACCGGATGCGGATCGAATGTAGCGATGATTGAAGGGCGACCTTCTTGATGCGCCCACTCGATCGCCTCGCGCGCAACCGCCTGGTGCCCGCCGTGAAAGCCGTCAAAATTGCCCAGCGCGATTATCGCGCCATGCAATGCATCGGGCACAGGGTCACGATGGTCGAGCCAACGCATCAGGCGGTGTCCTCTACTTCTGCCCGTTCTTCTTCAGGAGGCAATTCGGCAAGAGGGACAAGTCCGCGCGACAGCAGGCGGATCGCATTCTCGCCCATCACGGCACGGATCTCATCCTCGCTAAAGCCTGCATTGAGTAGCGCCTGCGTCACCTGCACCAATCCGGATGTGTCGAAGCGTACTGTGGTCGCGCCATCATAATCGCTGCCCAACGCGACATGCTCTATGCCCACGAGGTCGCGGATATGCGTCATCGCGGCCGCTACCGATGCTGGTGAAGTATCGCACACGGCACCGGGCCAATAGCCAACGCCGATAATCCCGCCATTGGCTGCAACGCCGCGGACTTCATCATCACTGAGGTTGCGATTGACGTCGCAAGTCGCCTGCACGCCGCCATGGCTGGAGACAACCGGACGGCGCGCCATTTCCAGGACTTCTGCAACGCATTGGTGGCTGCAATGGGCGATATCGACCACCATACCCTTGTCTTCCATGGCGCGGACGACTTCGCGGCCAAAATCGGTCAGTCCGCCCTTTTCCTCGCCATGCATCGATCCCGCCAGGCGGTTGTCGAAGAAATGGGTCAGGCCGGCCATGCGCATCCCCGCGTCATAGACCTTGTCGAGATTGGCAATCTCTCCTTCCAGGCTGTGCAGGCCTTCGGCGCTGAAGAGCGACCCCGTCGGCCCGTCGCTTGGACCCGCACGCGCCGCCAGCAGCGCCTCAAGGTCGCCGGCATTTGCCACTGCCACCAATTCGCCGTCAGACCCCGCGACTGCGCGATCCATTTTCTCTGCATGGAAGAGGGTGCGTTCTAACAGCGAGCCCCATGTCCGCACCGACTGGAGTTGTGAAACTACCAGCGCGGTCAATTCGTCGGTATTGGAAGGGTTGGAATCGTAATTCTGGTCTTCTGGCGACTTGGTCACGCTTGAGAATATTTGCAGCGCGACATAGCCCTGCTGCAGGCGCGGCAGGTCGACATGCCCGCGATTTGCCAAATCGAGCATACTGCGTTTCCAAAGCAGCGTGTCGGAGTGGAGGTCGACAATGCGCAAGGTTGCGTGGAGCGTGCGCGCTTCATCACTCACTTCCAACAGCGGCTTGCCGTCGACCATATTTGTGCGTTTTTCAATCTCGCCCGGGGCGATGGCGAAGAACAGGCCAGAGGCAAGCGCGATCAGCGCAACTACGATAAAAGCGGCTCTGCGGCTCATTGCGCGCGCTCCAAAGTGACAAAGGAATAGGCTGGCTGGTCATCCCGTGCGTGGTGATCCTCGCGCAGGATCACTTCCCACTCCTCGCCTGAAAGCGGGTGCATATGCGCGTCGCCTTCAAACTCCGCATGGATATCGGTCAATTCGATGCGCTGGGCCAAAGGCAGGAACAGATCGTAAATTTCAGCGCCGCCGATCACCGCGACTTCGCCTGCGCCGGCGAGATCTAAAGCTTCGCCCACAGAATGTGCGATCTCTGCACCTTCGGCCTGCCAATCACTGTCACGCGTTAGCACGATGTGGCGGCGAGCGGGTAGCAGGCCGGGCAGGCTATCAAAGGTCTTGCGGCCCATGATCATCGGCAGCCCCCGATTTTCCTGGCCCATGGTCAGCGCCTTGAACCGTTTCAGGTCGGCCGGAATGTGCCAGGGAATCGACCCCTTATTGCCGATCACGCCATTGCTGGCGCGGGCATAGATAAGGAAGAGACCGTCGGACATTGCTCAGCTCCTCGCATTTGCGACGCGGGTGACATGGCCCATCTTGCGGCCTTCGCGCGCCTCTGCCTTACCATAGAGGTGCAAATGCGGCTCGCCCGTTTCGGCTAGCAATTCATGCGCTGTTAGCGCGTCTTCGCCTACGATATTGCGCATCTCGACCTGCTCATAGCGAGTGTCGGTTGAACCAAGCGGCAAACCGCATATTGCGCGAATGTGGTTTTCGAACTGGCTGCAAGCAGCGCCTTCGATGCTCCAATGACCCGAATTGTGTACGCGCGGTGCCATCTCGTTAAAAATGGGGCCATCGCGCGTCGCGAAAAATTCAAGCGTAAGCACGCCGACATATCCAAGAGCTTCCGCGCATTGCGCCGCGATCTGGCGCGCTTCGTCCACCTGATCTGCAATCAACGGCGCTGCGGGAAGCGTCGAAGTGGCCAGCATGCCATCTTGGTGCACATTTTCGGTCGAATCCCAGAAGCGCACTTCTCCATCTTGCCCGCGCACGAGGATGACCGAGAACTCCGTCTCGAAATCGACGAAGCCTTCATACACGCAGGGGCGGCCCGGGAAACGGAAGCTTTCTACATCGCGCATGCTGGCAATCCGCCACTGGCCCTTGCCGTCATACCCGTCGCGAACTGTCTTCAATATACCGGGTGTTCCAATCCGGTCGGCGGCCCCGGCAAGGTCGTCTTCCGAATCGACAGCGGCATAGGGGGCAGGCTTGCCGCCCAGCCCTTCGACAAACCGCTTTTCCTTCAGCCGGTCTTGCGCAGTCTCAAGCGCGCGCGGATGCGGCGCCAGCAATTGAAGCGGCACAGCGCCCACTGCGCTCAGGGGCACATTCTCGAATTCCCAGGTCACCACATCGCAGCGTGCGGCAAATTCGGCGATATGCTGTTTGTCGCCCCAGCCGGCTTCGATGAAATCATGGCTTACATCAGCGGCGACATTGTCACCCGCAGGCGCATAACCGATCACGCGATAGCCCAGTTGCGCTGCAGCCATGGCCATCATCCGGCCCAATTGGCCGCCACCTAGGATGCCGATCGCGCCGCCGGTTGCTATCATTGGTCGCTGGGGCGCTCCGCCACGGCATTGGTACGTGCAGCACGCCAATCCTGCAGCCTTTCGGACAGGCTTTCATCCTGAAGGGCAAGTATCGCAGCCGCCATCAGGCCTGCATTTGTCGCCCCCGCTTCACCGATCGCCAATGTTCCAACGGGTACACCGGCTGGCATCTGGACGATGGAGAGCAAGCTGTCCTGCCCGCTCAGCGCCTTGGATTTTACCGGCACGCCCAAAACGGGCAGGTGAGTCATCGCCGCGATCATGCCGGGCAGGTGCGCAGCGCCGCCTGCGCCCGCTATGATGACATCAAAGCCTTCGCCCTCTGCTCCCTTGGCAAATGCGCTCATCCGGTCGGGTGTGCGATGGGCGGAGACGATGCGCGCCTCATGCTCTACCTCAAGTTCTTCCAACACTTCGGCCGCGCAGCGCATGGGTGGCCAGTCAGACTGGCTGCCCATCACGATTGCTACTTTGCCCCCCATCTCGATCCTCGGCTTTCTTTAGCTGTCTTTCAGGTAATAACGTTCGCCCGGCTGCATATCCCCGTCGAAATCATAGATGATCGGCTCGCCAGTGGGAATCTCAAGCCCGGTAATTTCGTCATCCGATATATTGGAAAGGTGCTTCACCAGCGCGCGCAGGCTGTTGCCATGGGCGGAAATGATCACGGTTTCACCGCTTGCCAGAACCGGGATGATCGCATCCTGCCAATAAGGCAGCACGCGTTCAATCGTGAGCTTCAGGCTCTCGCAGCGCGGCACCGCGACCCCGGCATAGCGTGGGTCCGTGCTCAGATCGAACTCGCTGCCCGGCTCCATTTCGGGCGGTGGCACGTCAAAGCTGCGACGCCAGATATACACCTGCTCATCGCCATGCTTATCGCGCATTTCCTGCTTGTTGAGGCCGGTCAGCCCGCCATAGTGGCGTTCGTTCAGCCGCCAATCCTTTGTGGTTGGGATCCACAGCCGGTTGCATTCTTCCAATGCCAGGTTGAGCGTCTTGATCGCGCGCGTCTGGAACGATGTGAAGGAGTATGTCGGCTCGATGCCTTTTTCCATCATCAAGCGCCCGGCTTCCTTAGCTTCAGCCACGCCCTTCTCGGTGAGATCGACATCCCACCATCCCGTGAAACGGTTTGCCAGGTTCCATTCGCTCTGGCCGTGGCGCACCAGGATCAGCTTAGGCATTGAGATCGCTCCTGTGACATAGGGAGCGCCACGCGTTAGCTGCCCTTTGCCCCATTGGGAACCCCAGATTCGCCACTATCGGTCTCTTCTGCGTCTATCTCGCGCGCCTGCGCTTTCCTGCGACGCAGGTTTTCACGCAGTTTTGCGGCCAGACGCTCTTCACGCGCCATATTATCGCTACTTTCTTCACCCATAGGAAACGCCTTGCCTCTAAAGGCATGAATGCTCAAGTAGCTATGCGAAAGCGCATCAAGCAATCGCAAGCTTGGCTTGACATTGCGGGCCTTCGCGACAATAGGCGCGCCACCTTTTGGTCATGCTGCTGTAGCTCAGTGGTAGAGCGCACCCTTGGTAAGGGTGAGGTCGAGAGTTCAATTCTCTCCAGCAGCACCATTCTTCATCTTTTTGCCTCTCGAACGCCAACGCATATCGTGCTTGACGCAATCAAGCGTGTTGCCCATCTAAGACGCTATGGAACAACAACCCGACGGCGAAGTTGCGGCTGAGGCTCGCTTTGAGGAAGAGCCGCTTACCAAACTGCATCCGAATCATGCGACAGTCCTGAGGATCCAGGCGATCATCGCATCGGTTCCCTTTATTCTTGTGGCTATAGGGCTTGAGACACGATCACCCTTCATGATGGGCCTGATCATCGGGCCCATCGCCTTGCCTGCCCTGATCGCGATCCTCAGAATCCCCATGCGCCGGCACCTGGCGCGTGGCTATACGATGGGTGATGACCGGCTGCGCGTCGTGCGCGGCATATTGTTCCGCCACGATACGGTGGTTCCGTTTGGCCGTGTGCAGCATATCGACGTGAACCAGGGCCCTCTCGAGCGCATGTTCAATATCGCCACCCTCACGCTTCACACCGCCGGAACGCACAATGCCTCTGTGCATCTGCCGGGTCTGGAACAGGGGCTGGCACGCGAGATGCGCGAAGAGATTCGCGCCCATATCCGGCGCGACACACTGTGAGCGATGAAGCCGAATCTGCTGAAGCGCGACCGGTGGTTAGCGTACCCCATGTCGCGCACCAGTCGCATCAAATAGAGCCAAAACGCACCGACCCACTGAGCTTTGCCGTGCGCGGCCTTACCGCGCTGATCCAGTTGGCGATCCCGGTAGCGATTGCCCTTGTGACAGTTTTCAACGAGGGAAAGCTGACCGGATTGCTGTTTCTAGTGCCGATCGTATTGGCTGTGATTGGCGGGAATTTCCTGGTCGCCTATCTCCAATGGCTTCGCTTTAACTATGTGACGGGCGAAAATGACATCCGCGTCGAAAGCGGGGTTATCAGCCGTGCGGCGCGATCCGTGCCCTACGAACGAATCCAGGATGTGAGCCTGGAACAAAAGCTCGTGCCACGCCTTTTCGGCCTTGTCGAAGTTCGCTTCGAAACGGGCGCGGGGGGAAAAGATGAACTGAAGCTCGCCTATCTGAGAGAGGCCGAAGGCGAAAAGCTGCGCCAACTTGTGCGCGAACGGC
>DMWU01000117.1 GCA_003483125.1 Erythrobacter sp.
TGGAGGGCGAACAGGCGACGATCCGCGAGCTAGCCGGGATTGCTGGCGTGTCGGAGGGCGTGTTGAGGGGATTGGTCAATCAGGGCGTGATCGAGCCGGTGACAGTCTCGATAGACCGGCCATTCGAGGTAGCCGATCCAGATTTCGACCAGCCCGAACTCTCGCCCGAGCAGCGTGCGGTTGCCGACCGGCTGGTTAAGGCAGTTGCGGCGCAGGAATTCGCGCCATTCCTGCTCGATGGCGTCACTGGTTCAGGCAAGACGGAAACCTATTTCGAGCCCATCGCTGAAACCATACGGCTGGGTAAGCAAGTGCTGGTCCTCTTGCCCGAAATCGCGCTGACCGAAAACTTCCTCAAGCGCTTTGAGGAACGCTTTGGTGCGCCTCCGGTTCAATGGCACAGCTCGCTTAAATCGACAGAACGTCGCCGAGCATGGCGCGCAATTTCGGAAGGGAGCGCGCAGGTAATCGTTGGCGCGCGCTCTGCCCTATTCCTGCCTTATGCTAATCTCGGCCTGATCGTTGTCGATGAAGCGCATGAGATCAGCTTCAAGCAGGATGATGGCGTGCGCTACAATGCGCGCGATGTCTCGGTTATGCGCGCTCGCTTCGAAGGTTTCCCTGTCGTGCTCGCTAGCGCCACACCAGCGCTTGAAAGCCTGCAAATGGCCGAAAGCGGGATTTACGAGAAGCTCGACCTGCCAAGCCGATTTGGTGGGGCCGAGCTACCGCATATCGACACGGTGAATTTGACAGAGGAGCCTCCAGAGCGACAACGATGGCTTGCGCCGCGCCTGGTCGCGGCACTGGAAGACCGACTAGCCAAGGGCGAGCAATCGCTTCTGTTCCTCAATCGCCGCGGTTTTGCACCGCTCACCCTATGCCGCAACTGCGGCTTCCGCTTCCAATGCCCCAATTGCAGCGCATGGCTGGTCGAGCATCGACTTTCGCGCAGGCTCGCGTGCCATCACTGCGGGCATGAGACGGGCGTGCCCGAACATTGCCCTGAATGCGGCGAGCCAGATTGCCTCGTCGCCTGCGGCCCCGGGGTCGAGCGCATAGCCGATGAGGTGGCAGAGATACTGCCAGAGGCGCGCGTTGCCATCGCCACATCGGACACGCTCAACTCGCCAGAACGTGCTGCGCAGTTCATTGCAGAGGCTGAGAATGGCGCGATCGATGTGATTGTGGGGACGCAGCTTGTCACCAAGGGTTTTCACTTCCCCGAATTGACTCTGGTCGGAGTGATCGATGCCGATCTTGGCTTAGAGGGCGGCGACCTGCGCGCGGGCGAGCGCACTTACCAGCAGATTGCGCAGGTGGCCGGGCGTGCGGGCCGCGGGGCCAAGCCGGGCGAAGTCTTGATCCAGACACGACATCCAGAAGCTTCGGTTATTGCTGCCCTCGCCGATGGCGACCGAGACGCCTTCTATTCAGCGGAGACAGAGGCACGTCGCCATGCGGGCGCCCCGCCCTTCGGCCGCTGGGCTGCAATCATCATTTCCTCCGAAGATGATGCAGAGGCACGACAGGCTGCGAACAGGCTAGGTGATACAAGGCCGCATCATGATGAATTGATGGTGCTTGGTCCCGCTCCTGCGCCACTGGCGATGCTGCGCGGACGATATCGCTATCGTTTCCTGATCAATGCCCGTCGTAATGTCGAACTGCAAAAAATTATCGTCGATTGGCTGGATGCACATGAATTCGCACCTGGCATTCGCGTGAGCGTGGATATCGATCCCTATAGCTTTGTCTAAGCCATGTGATGTGATCCTCAGAGAACTGCGGTCATCAGCATGCCCAGGCTGGTCACCACGCCAGCCACGGGGACGAATGTCGGCACGCGAAAATACTCGGGCGGGTGGCGTTCTTCCCTGCGCTTGATCCGGATCAGCGCAAGATTGACCAAAATGAAGGTCACAAGCACGATTTGCGATGTCCGCTCAGCCAATAGGGCGATCGGGAATGCCTGCGAGAGTAGTAAAATCAATCCCACGACCAGCGCTGTCGCAAAAAGCGGCGTACGGGTTCGTGGAGAAATCTTCGCGAGCTGGCGGGGCAAGTGGCCGCGATCAGCCAGGCCAAAGATAACACGCGATGCCATGACCATCTGAATCAAGATTCCGTTCACAGTCGCCACAACCGCGATAACCACAAATGCATCGGTCAGTGATTGCGGTGCGGATGCAAAGGCCAATGCGAGAGGCGCAGGGCTTCCTGCCAATGAATTGATAGGCACCGTGGTCACCACAGCCACCGTCGTAAGCAAGTAGAGCAGAGTCGTGATGACCAATGTCAGCAGTACCGCGCGCGGATAGGTCCGTCTTGGCTGCTTCACCTCTTCAGCGACATTTGCCATGTCCTCAAATCCGATAAAGGCAAAGAATGCGAGCACAGAGGCGGTGCCGATACCCAACCAATGCGTTCCGGAAAAAGCTGGAATAAGTTCGGCCACCGACAGGACCGAACCAGACGCTCCAACAAACCCCCACCCAATGACCAGCAACAAGCCGCCAATTTCCAGCACTGTGACTACTGCTGCTGCCGAGACCGATTCCACGATACCCCAAGCAGCAAGCAATCCCATTGCCAACACCGTCAACATCACAAGAATATAGACAGGTAGGCCAACCAGGTTGCTGAGGTAATTCGCGGCGCCGATCGACACTGCAGAAGCAGAGACAATCCCCGATAGCGCAACCAGCAGGCCCACTATCAGGGTGAGGCTCTTCCATCCAAAGCCTGCCCCCACATAGACAGCTTCCCCTGCGCTGACTGGATATCTCGTAGCCAGTTCAGCGTAGGATAGCGCGGTGAATGAGACGACTATGGCGGCAACTAGAAATGAGATTGGCGCATAGATGCCGGCCTCTGCAGCCGTTGCGCCCACCAATACATAAATGCCCGCACCTAACGTTACGCCCAAGCCGTAAAGCACGAGAAGGGGCAAAGTGAGCGCGCGCCTTAGCGACGGTTCGCCTGAAGCTGATCTGCCAGTGTCAGTATCGCTCGGGTGCATAACAAATGCTTAGCCCAGCGAACGATAATTCACTAGCTTTGCAAACGGGAATCAACCGGACTTTCCTGGTCAACAGATTGCCTTCGCCAAACAATGATCAGCGCAATAGTCTGCAAGACGAACGCAATTGAGAAGGAAATCAGATTGCCTTCCAGACCAAATCTTGGCTCGCGGCCCACGATCGCAGACAACGAACCATCGTACGAATCAAGAGATAGAAATGCAGCAAAAAAGCCGAGCAGCGGCAGGAAGCCGAGCAAGCTCGCTTGCCATAGGTTGGGCAGCCTGTTCCGGCTTGGAAACCATACCAGCGCCATTACATATGCAGCCAGGCTCAGCCCAAACCCTAGTAGCCAAACCATATGAAACCTGGCGTGTGGTGGCCAATCAGCATGGAATACATTAGTCTCGCTGAGATCGGCGAAGAGCGGCATAATCCCATATTGGATAGCCGTAATGGTCAATAGTACACGTGCCACCTGTAACATTGTCTCTCCATTCAATGTTCACATTAGTCTTCTTTTCTTGCATAGCCGCTATTGCCTGAGGCAACAGCTTGCCCAGTCCCCTCCCGTTTGAGCAGCTCCTTCTTTATCTTGGTGCCATAAGCATAGCCGCCCAAAGAACCGTCTGACTGGATCACGCGGTGGCATGGGATGAGGACGGCAATGTTATTCGCCCCGTTGGCACCGCCAACGGCCCTACTCGCCTTGGGTTTGCCTATTGCTGCAGCGAGTTCTCCATAGCTCCGCGTTTCGCCTGCCGGAATGCTGCGTAGCTGTTCCCATACGCGCTGTTGGAATGCCGTACCTTTAACATCGAGTGGAATATCACGACCCGTTCCGGGATCCTCTACCGCTTGGGTCACTTGTTCGAACAATTCGCGAAACTCATCGCCTCCCTGCAGCAACTCTGCCTTGGGAAAGCGGGCGCGCAAATCATCTTCGCCTTCATTGAAGGAAAGGCAGCATACGCCCTTTTCAGTGGCGGCGACCAGCATTGCGCCCAACGAAGTGTCGACCACGTCCCAATGAATTGCACGGCCCTTGCCGCCATCGCGCCAATCGCTTGCGCTCATTCCCAGTTTTCCTTCCATTGCATCATAGAAGCGGCTGGGCGCTTCATAGCCAGCGTCATAGATTGCATCGCCAACGCGCTCAGCGCCCGCCAGCGCTTCCTTTGCTCGTTCCTCGCGCAAGGCACGTGCATACGCCGCCGGCGAAAGGCCGGTAGCGCGCTTGAACACACGCTGGAAATGACTGGGCGAATAGCCGGTAAGGATCGCAAGCTCTCCCAGGGTCGGTGCACCGCCAAATTCGCTGGCGCAGTGTTTGATTTCGTCAATCGCGGCCATGACGGCGGCGTCATCGCGCGCGACATCATTGGGCTTGCAGCGGCGGCAGGACCTAAGACCTTTGGCTTGCGCTTCACGGCCACTGGCAAAGAATCTTACGTTCTTGCGAGCCGGATGGCGTGCCGCACAGCTCGGACGACAATAGATGCCAGTTGAAAGGACACCCGTGACGAATTGGCCGTCGAAACGGCGATCACGCCGCAATACGGCTTCCCAGGCTTCGTCATCGGCAATCATGCCTCGTCTCCGTAGCGTTCAACAAGAGCCGCGAAACAACCATACGCTGCGTTGTGCGCATGAATATAGGAAATGGAATCATCTGCGAACAAGGTTCGCACAATTTCGTCAACATTGTCGTCTAGCGCCAACACACCATCTATTAGATTGCCATCGGCATTATATCCGCGCAGCGCTATCTGGCATGAACGGAGCACGGGTGGCAATTCGTCCACATAGCTGGCTGTCTCTTTGGCATCCTTGCGCACGTAGATCGCATAATTATTGCGATAGGGCGTCCTGACATCATGACTGTTGTGATTCATAAGTAGCAGCTCGTCACCTGGATCGGCATTCAAGAGACTAACTCTGCAGGGATAACGTCCCGCCGGGCCAGCAACTACGCGAGTAGCATATCGTGCTTCGAGTTGGGCATTGTCGAACGCAAAAAGATTGCTGAACTGCTTTGGATCGAGTCCACGAACGATATAGGCCATCCAAAATCTCCCTTTAGACTTTATTGCATTGAACTTACAGGAGAAATCCTAGACTTGGGCTTGCAGGCAGGATCGCTGTGGCGATTGAAATCATTGAGAGCACAAGGGCCGATACGGCTGCCAGGATTCGATGGCCGAATTCAGATTTGATCATCGTTCATTCCTTTCAAGTTTCTGCGCTAGTCGCGCAAATCGGCACTATGACTGGCTCAGTTTCGAGAAATCTCTATCCTGAAGATTGCGATCAAAATAATTGATGAAACATTTCAGAGGGCAATCGCACTTGCGAAGCTACTGTTTGCACGCCACACAGGCGCCATGAATCGCTTTTTTAGCCTTATCGGGCTACTGATTGCCCTGTTATTGCCTAGCACAGCCCATGCAGACCCCGCCGATATTGATGCTGCTGCACGCGGGGTAGTGCGCGTGGTGCTTATTGGTACCGATGGGCGCGAAGTATACCCAGTAAGCCATGGCAGCGGC
>DMWU01000157.1 GCA_003483125.1 Erythrobacter sp.
AAAACATCGCGCACCGTGCCATCGCCTCCATTGATCACCAGCAGGTCAATGCCTCTCTTCGCCAGTTCGCAGAGTGCGGTCGGCAATTGGTCCCGCTCGCCAGGTTGCGCGACGAAAACATGAGGCGAGACCTCGCAATCAAGATCCTGTCCCTTATTGTGGTGGCTGCGCGGATTATAGATCACGCCAACTCGCGGCATCGCGCCCGGGATATGCGGCTTGTCAGGCTCGCACTCGCTTTCCATCCCATTGGAGGCCGCAGGAAGCTCCGTAAATTCATAGATGGTGCGTGACATGGCATTATCGCTTAGCCGCAAACCATATCTGTTCACTAGGGTTTTCTTTCACACGCGAAGAATTGGTGCAATGGCGATGGCAATCGGCTAGGTAGCATGCATGCTGACATCAGAACTGCTCGAATCCGCCCGCGGCCTTTCAGATAACATCGTCAGTTTGCGCCGCGCCATCCATGCAGAACCGGAATTGGGCCTGCAAACGCCCAAGACGATGGCCAAGGTCCGCGAGGCGCTTGCCGACCTGCCGCTTACCTGGCGCGAAGGTGGCTCTACTACAGGGCAAGTGGCAACGCTTGAAGGTACAAAGCCGGGCCGCACCGTCCTGCTGCGCGGCGACATGGACGCGCTGCCGATGGACGAAAAGACCAATCTTGAATTCGCCTCAACGATACCGGGCCGGATGCACGCATGTGGACATGATACCCATACGGCGATGCTGGCCGGGGCCGCGCGACTCTTGGCCGGGAAACGCGACGAGATCGAAGGCACAGTACAATTCATGTTCCAGCCGGGAGAAGAAGGGCACCACGGTGCGCGCTTCATGCTGGACGATGGCCTCATCGACCCCCTCCCCGATGCAGCATTCGCACTTCACATCATGCCCAACGCACCGTTCGGAGTGATTGGTGGACGACCTGGACCCCTTCTGGCTGCGGCAGACCAATTCACGATCACCGTAAGGGGAGATGGCGGCCACGCATCGATGCCGCATGATTGTTCTGACCCTATTCCCGCCGCCGCTGCGATCGTGAGTGCAATCCAGGCTATGGTGACGCGCCGCTTCAACGCACTCGACGCCGTTGTCGTAACTGTCGCTCAGATTCACGCCGGCACAACCTTCAACGTCATCGCAGATGACGCAGTTATGAGCGGAACAATTCGCACGCTTTCACCGAAACATCGCGAAATGGCATCCAAGCTAATCGCCGAGACTGCGGCAGAAACCGCCAAGGCTTATGGCGTCGAAGCGACCTGCGAGATCGAGCAGGGTTTCCCTGTCACAATCTGCGACCCGCGCGCAGTCGAATTGGGAAAACAAGTTTCAATCGACGTTGGCGGTGAGGCCGGATGGCGCGATCTACCTGCACCGATCATGGGAGCAGAGGACTTCTCTTACCTTCTGGAGAAGGTGCCCGGCGCGATGTTCTTCCTGGGTGTCGCGGCAGAGGGCGAGGATTGGCACCATTGCTGCGCGGTCCATTCTCCGCGCATGATGGTTGATGAGAATGCGTTGCCCAATGGTACGGCGGTTCTTGCCGGCTGCGCACTCAAATTCCTGGCCGAGGGCTTCAACGAATAGAAGTGGGCTGGAGCATCAGGTCACGCTGGCGCGCTGATCATCCATGCCCATCGAAACCAGCAGCGGAATTGATGCCTGCCTTTGCTGGAAATGCTCTTTGGATCGCATGCCCTGCCAGTCGGCTATGATCAGAGATTGCGCTACCGCTCCTCCCAAAGTTGTACCTGGGCCGGTAACGATAAAGAGATCAGGGGCAAACTCGCGTGCAGCATGGGCAATCGCCTTGGTGAAATCATAAGTCTCCACCACCTGATGGCCTAGCGTGTAATCCCATAGAGCCTGCGTGTCGCAGGCGCCCGGCCACCACACATGCCCACGCCCATCGACCAAGGGCAAATTTGGTTGGCTGAAAAGGCTTGCGGGCAGCTCTTCGCGCCCGGCATCTGCCACGGGCTGCTGAAGGCGGCTGTGGAACCCGGCGTGATTGGGTAATCGCATCGGGAAGCGACCTTGAAGCGGCGGCACTGCAGCCTCAAAGGCACTCAAACCCTCCTCATTGCCCGCCAATACCAGCATTCCGCCCAGATCGATCGAAAGCGTGAGTGCATGGCCTTCGCGATCGCCGATCTCAGCGACCAGATTGAGCAACTCACCCTTGCGCGCTTCATTGCGTTCCCAATTCTCGCCCATGAAGGGATAGAGGGTCTGCCCTCCGATCAGATGCTGCTGCATCAGCGTGCCCATCCCATTGGCAATTTCGAACCCTGCTTCAGCTGAAACCGCACCAGCGCAGGCCAGGGCCGAATACCAGCCCATCGAATTGCCGGTTACCGCGACGACATTCACATCCTTGATTGCGCGGAAATCGGCCAGCGTCGCCGCATAGATCAATGCCGAGGCATTATCGCCGCGCGTATGCGTAGCGGGTGAATAGCGCTTTGCACCATCAAGCTCGCTTAAGGTTGGCTGGCCGCGTTCGCTACGTTTCGCATCGAAACGCGCAAGCAAATCTCTGTCCGTGAAGTGACGGCCAAGAACGCCCAATTCGCCCTTGTTATAGGTGCCGCGACCGGGGCAGATCAAGACTGCGGTTTTTGCGGGGCTCACTTGCCCTGCTCCATCAACGCCTTGGCCGCAGTAACAATGCTAGATCGGCAGAGCGTCG
>DMWU01000182.1 GCA_003483125.1 Erythrobacter sp.
TCTACGTCGCGAAGCGCTTCCTTGACGTGGCTGCCCCCCTCGGCGTTGATTGGCGCCGCAAGGTCTTTGGCCGTCTCGCGGATAAGGGCCGCCCCCTTGCGCAGCACGGCCTCGCGCCGGTCTGCAGAAGTGGCGCGCCACGCCTTGAAGCCGCGACTTGCCGCCTCCAGTGCATTATCCAGATCCGTCGGCGTTGCCTTGGGAAGGCTGGCAAAGGCTTCGCCAGTCGACGGATCAAGCACATCGATAGTTTCGCGGCCTGAAGCGTCCAGGCTTTCGCCTGCGACAAGCAGATTCAGCGAGGGATAATTGCTCATTACATACCTTTCCAAGAGCTAGTACGATTTAGAGATTTTGGCCTACATAGGCGAAATCAGGCAGCGATATCTTCCAACGCCACGCGATCCTGGATTACCACTTCCCGCCTAGTAGGAAGATCGATCAGGCCATCTCTCTTTAGCTTCGTCAGCTGGCGGCTGACCGTCTCAATCATAAGGCCAAGGATGTCAGCGATCTGCTGCCGGGTTAGCGGCAGCTTGAAACTGTTCGGCCTGCGATCAAAGTCGATATTGCAACCCGAAGGTGCAAGCCGATCGGCAGATTCTAGCAGGAAACTGGCGATCTTCTGCTCGGCATTCATACGGCCCAAGAACAGCATCCATTTTCGGGTCCGATCAAGCTCCGTCAGCGTCCTTTCCAGGAGCTTGTGCTCAAGCCGCGGGTGTTCGCGCGCAAACCTGTCAAAGTCACTGCGGTCAAAGACACAGATGTGGCAATCGGTCAGCGCTTCAACTCCAAAGGGTGCGGTTTTGCCAAATGGACGACCCATAAAGTCAGCCGGGAAAGCAAGCCCTAGGATTTGCTCTTTCCCTTCTGAGGTATTTGTCGATAGCTTGAGAATTCCTTCAATCACATTGGCGACCAATACGGTGTCATCGCCTTCCCACATCAACTGCTCGCCTGCCACCATGCGCCTCCGCCTACCGATTTGGCCAAGCTGATCAATTTCGTCGCGTTCAAGACCGGCGCAAATAGCGCGATTGCGTATCGCGCAATTCTCGCAATAGTTTTCAGGCTTGCTTGGCGCGCTCAGGGTCATGCTTTGGCATAGGTTGGCGCTTACTGCACTGCAAGCCAATTTGATCTATTCGAAAAAGAGAAAGGGCGACCCGAAAGCCGCCCTTTCAAATTGCTTTTGGTTTCCGAAGCTTAGAAGCTTGCACCCACAGCTATGCCGTAGCGCCTCGGATCAAGAGTAAATATGTTTGTGAATAGGCCCGACGAGGCATCGGTCACATAAAGTCCTGTTATTGAGTCGCTGTCGAAGATATTTTGAACAAAGCCTCGAATGAACCAACGACCGTCGGCCGAATTAAGCTGGATTTGCGCATTAGCCTGCACAAATGGCTCGAGACGATTTACGGCTCCATTGAAAATATTACCATACTGCTCGCCAGTAAGGGCAATATCAAAACGAGGGACCAAGGTCATCCCACTATCGAATTCATGCGTGTACTGGATGCCGGCAGATGCTTTCATCTCAGGTGCCTGAGGAAGCTTATTGCCCTTCAAGTTTACTTGGACGCCAGGGCTAAGAACCTGGATACCACCGAAAGCCCCACCGATCGCGGCAGCTTGTGCATCCAGCACAGAACAGATGCTAAAGGCACCGGCAGAAGCAATATTGCCGTCTGATGGGAATTCAGTCACGCCTTGCAATCCAAGGCTGGGATTGATTGCATTTACGAATGCATCCGGTCCGCCAGGCGCATTGCCAGTAACTGCGCAAAGCGATCCATTGGTGATATCTTTTATGATAACGGCATTCGCATCACCACCGCCAGGATCGCGCGGATTTGAGAAGAGCTGATCACCCGAAACTTCCGCATTGAGGTAACTGAAATTCATATTGATCAGCCAATTATCGTCCGGCCTGATCAGTGTTTCAAGTTCGAGGCCCCAAATATTGGCATCCACTGTATCATTTACAGAAGTTCGCGCGATAATTCGGCTAAGCTGCAAGTCCTTGTATTTATAATAGAAGGCTGTTGCATTGACCTGCAAGGCACCGTCCATAAAGGTGTTCTTTGAGCCAATCTCAAATGCATCAATGGTCTCTGGTCCGAAGCTATCCGGAACAGCGAATATCGGCTGCAATGGAGGGTTTATACCGCCTGATTTATAGCCGCGCGAATAAGAGGCATAGAGCAAATTATCGGGTGTGATTTGATAATCCACGACGAAGCGCCCTGTGATTTCGTCAAAGCCGACGTTGCGCTCTTGAATTGGCTGAATACCATCTGTGCTCGGATCGGCGTCGAAGCCAACAGCAAAAGGCGAAGCAAACGGATCGCCATCATTGCTGTATGGGTTAAGGAAGCTAGCCAGAGTCGATCTGGCCCGAACTTCCTTCTTATCATTGTTGTAGCGCAAGCCCGCCGTTATTTTCACACGGTCAGAAAGTTCGTAATAGGCCTCGCCAAAAATACCGTAGCTCTCAAGGCTAAAGTCGAGCGTGTTATTTCGGAAGAAAGATGTCGCCAAATAGCTGGGCGGCAATTCGAGTCCCAGCGAAGTGAATGATCCGAGAACGCCAGTAATATAGTCGATCGGAAAGGCGCTCACGAAATAGCTTCCCTCCTTCGTTTTACCATCGGCATAAATACCACCGAGAAGGAAATTGAAGGGACCGTCGAAATCCGAGCTTACAATGCCTTCAATCGACCATGATCGTCCATTAGAATTAGAGCGGTCAAATTGGGTGCCATTTGGCGTACAAAGAGAAAATCCTTCAAATGCACCCCTGTTATCCAGCCTGGTATCAGAAGTACAAAGATTTCCACTCGAATCGAACAACGCTTCCTGAATTGGCTGGAAGTAAGCGGCAACATTAGGGCCTACAGCCAAGGGGTTCGAAAAGAAGGCCAGCGTCCCAAATGCTACCGCAGCATTGGGTATGTCGGCGATGCCCTGGTTGTAATCCTGCCGCGAGTCTACCGAAACTTCCTGATAGGTGCCCGTCACGCCAAGTTGGATCGAACCAAAATTATGCTCGATATGAGCCTGCAGCTGCAGCTCATCGGTGTAATATTCTGGCGTAAACTCTGTACGTATCTTACGTACATCATTGGGCTCATCAAAATTGGCATAGCCATCAGTGCCATAAAGGCTGTTAAGGCCAAAAGTGGATGGGATCCCATTGATCGCCAGGAATTCTGACGAGCCAAGCACACCTGTAAAAGTCGAATTGGCATTTAACTTGTCGAAATCGCGCCTGGCGTTCAGACAACCCAAAACGCCGGTTGGATCACGCTGACACTGCTGCTTCTGGATACGCGCACGATTATCGTCCTCTTCGAAGTAATAGGCCATGAGATCGATCGTCGTATCAGGGCCTGGTTCGAACCTGAGAGAGCCGCGGATCGCAAACATATCACGATCATCGAAGTCCGTACCGAGGGCTAGGTTTTCCGTATATCCATCGCGTTTAAGGTAAAATCCAGCAATTCGCGCACCAATCGAATCACCGATTGGTACATTGATCACCCCCTTGGCCTTCATGCTGTTATAACTACCGTATTCAAATTCAGCCCTTCCGCCAAAACCTGAAAGATCGGGCTTTGCTGTAACAACGTTAACCACACCTGATGTTGCGTTACGGCCAAACAGAGTGCCTTGCGGTCCGCGCAACACCTCGATCCGTTCAAGGTCAAAATATTCTGTTTCGAACAAGCGGGTGCCAAACAGTGGCGCGGAATTGAGATGTATCGCCGTCGCACTATCACAACTTTGGCCAACGCAAAGGTCGCCGATGCCGCGAATCGTAAAACTCGATGCCGTGAAATTGCTCTTCGTGAACGACACGTTTGGAAGCGTTAATTGGAGATCGCTAGCATTCTCAATTTGTTGCGCTTCAAGCGCCTCTGCATCGAATGCACTAACCGCAATCGGAACCTCTTGCAGGCTTTGCGCCTGACGTTGCGCGGTAACGATAATTACAGTTTCTGTATCATCATCCGATCCTGCATCTTGCGCATAGGCGGGAACCGCCATTGACCCAACGCAGATTCCAGACAGCAACAATGTCTTGAGCTTCATTTATCCTCTCCCATCCCAGGCCACTTTTGTGGCTTTGATCCGTTTGTATCCTATGTTGGAGCAGTAAGCAAAATCCATTCGCTTAATTGAGAGCCAAGATCGGGCGCCTCAATCCCATTCCAACAAATACCGTTCGCTGGATAATGACGTATTGTCAACTGATTGACGTAGGGGAAACCGATAGTTTCAGACCATCGCAGGATCATGGTGTTGCCAGTATGCCACTAATGAAGACGAATTCTCGCGATGCAGAGCGAAATTGATGTCGATCAAGACGTCGGAAATGTTGGTGAAAACTTGCAACCGATTACAAGTTTAAGCTGCGAGAACGCCGTTCGGGGACATCCCGATATCATCGCCATTTGCCCAGGTTGAATGCGTACCCGAACAAATTCGTTCTGGTAGGATTATGCGGCAGACTGGCCCCGCTTCGATATCCTTGGCGTCGAGGATTATGCACTCGGAAGTGTCTGCATTCACATCAGAAATGTATGAGATTATATAGCCGTCATCCTCGTCCTTCGCGCCGATGCGCGGAACAAATGGGCTCTCGCTCGCATAGCGCCCCTTACCCAACTCGTATGACCAGCTTTCGCCAGTTTCGAGGTCGTGCTTCACGACGCCTTTGAACAGGAACCAATAGGGTTCGGGGATAGCGCTGTAGCAATAACGATATTTCCGACCGGCATATTTCTGGTTGATCATCCCGAATTCGAGGATGCGGTCATCCAGCCGCTCTTCCTTGGTCTCGCCGGTCTTCATGTTGAAGCGCCAGCGATGCAGCTTGGGCTTCATTAGCTCTTGCGAGAGATAGGCCATCATGCGCTCTAGTCCCTCTGGAGCGTCAGGATGGCTCTTGGGCTGCGGCTCTTCCTGGAAATAGCCGTCGAGGATAATCTCGTCGACCTCCTCATAGGCGTTGACCCAGTGCAAGGTGTAAGTCGGCTCGGCCTCGAACCAGCGGATCTCCTCTGGCTGGCCATAGCGCGGGATAATCGCAAAACGCGTAGGCATGTCGCGATGGAATTCCACTGCATGAACATTGCGCTCAAGCAGCTCCGCATTCCAGAACAAGGGCATGTCGTTGAGAATGGAATAGTTCTCTGTAAAGCACATGTCGTGCGGCAGGCGCGGCCCGGGCAATGGAATTGGCACGTAATGCTTCAGCCGATTGTCAGGGCCTACAACTCCGTAGTGCATGTAGGGAGCGTGCTTCGAGTAATTGAAGAACATCAGTTCCCCGGTCGCCTCGTCCAGCTTGGCGTGGGCGGAAATTCCGTCCAGCGGCACCCAGCCCTCTGTACCAAACTGCTCCATTGTAAAAGGATCAAGTCGGTAGCCCTCGCCGCACTGGTAGAAGGTCGACAGGATCTTGCCTGCATGCACCACCACATCGGTTGAAGAGCTGTCTTTCAGCCACTCCTGAGCGCCCCAACCGTGCCGGGTGGACTTATGCGGTGGCTCCATCAGCCCCGCCCAAAGCGAATGGCCAGCCTCTTTCTCCGCCTCAAAGCCCTTCGTACGCACGAAGCGGCTGCGATAGCTCGCCTTACCATTATTGAAGCTTATTGAATGGATGAACCCATCGCCATCGAACGGATGGTAGCGACCGATCGGTTCGTGAACCTGGTTTTCACCCGTGCGAACATACACACCATCGATATCGGTCGGAATTTCGCCAATGACTTCAGCATCGCCGGATTCGTAGGTCGCATTCCATTCATTGAATGTCGGCCGCCATGCGCCCTGCATATAGGGATGGTCGAACGACTGGATCGTTGACTTGACGGTCTCGGCCAATTCGGCTGGCATCGCATGCTCCCAATAATCCGACTGTCTGGCAGCCCGACATTAAAGCTATCAAAGCGCTTTTTAGCGCGATTTGCAACATACACGCCCGCCAAGTGGCGCTAGTTGCTTAGAGCGAACAGCAATACGATGTTGCGGGCGGCAGCATGAGGACCCTGCCGCCCGTTTGGGATCAGAAACGGAAACCTAAGCCCGCACTGATCACCCAAGGATCAATGTCGTGCACGGTTTGAATGGCCACAGTATCGCCAGCAAATTACCGTTCCAGTCTGATGGGCGGATCCAGCAGCATCAGTCGGGAAGGCTATCGCGCCACAAGCGCTCCATCGTTAGATAGGTGAAAGACGCGCTCCAGGTGATGAGCACCAGCCCTGCCAGTGCCTCCACCCCGGCAACTAATCGTATCGCACCTTCGGGCACGATATCCCCAATTCCCAGCGTCGTGTAAGTAGCTATAGAGAAATAGAAGAAATCGCCGGGTGTCGATGTATGCGCGCCTACCAACTCACCTAGCCCCATGGGCATCATGATCCGAAAGGCCACAGCAAACAGAATAATCTCTATGATATGGGCCATGAATATGATCGCCATGATCATCATCATCGATTGACGGGTATTCGCATGCAGACGTGCAACAAAGGTTGCGCCCCGCCGTAGAGCCTTGAAATGCACGAATACGCACATAGCAACGAGCAGAACCGAAATTAGCACGCCAGCCAGAGTCTGATTCATCTACCCATTGCCCCACTTAGTGATGGTCATTGGGATAGCAGAGTAAGCACAAAAAGAAATCTCGCTATAGTTCAAGTTCGATGATCGCTCACATCAGCCAGGTGATCTCGCCTATTCCTACTGGCAAAGGTTCGCCGCCAATGGACACTACCTCCGCGCTAACTTCCAGGCCAACCAAAATCCTCTTTCTCCCTCACCAATTAGAGCAGTGGCTCAAATCCGAAAAATCCGTAGTTTTCAGACAACGAGATTTGGAGGTACGCAATGAAGGAACTGTTCGACCTGGATGGCAAGGTTGCCGTTGTAACAGGGGCAGGTCGCGGCATCGGCGAAGGTATCGCTACTTTGCTCGCCGAAGCGGGCGCCGACGTAGTTTGCGCTGCGCGTTCAACCGACCAAATCGACGAAACAGCCGCCAAGATCAATGCGGCCAATTCTGGCGGGCGCGCAGTTGCGCAAGCGACCGATGTTTCAAGCGAAGAGGACATGGAAGCGCTAGCCCAGCGCGCGGTCGACGAATTTGGCAGGCTTGATATCTGGATCAATAATGCGGGCGGTTCGCTGGTTTCTGCCCCACTCACAGAGTTACCGCTGGAAGAGTGGAACAAGACCCTAGCGGTCAACCTCACCTCGATATTCTTTGGCGTCAGGGCCGCAACTAAGCACATGAAAGATGGCGGGGCCATCGTGAACACATCTTCGCTCGCCAGCGAAGATCCCTTCCCCGGTAG
The DNA here is from genome assembly GCA_003483125.1 of Erythrobacter sp. Lineage (GTDB taxonomy): Bacteria > Pseudomonadota > Alphaproteobacteria > Sphingomonadales > Sphingomonadaceae > Erythrobacter. The sequence continues at coordinate 7,371 of DMWU01000182.1, forward strand.
CGGCCATTATTCTGCGGCCAAAGCCGGCGTGAATATGCTCACGAAAACTCTGGCGCATGAACTTGGTCCTCAAGGCATCAGAGTGAATGCTGTCCTCCCCGGCTTCGTACCGACGGAAACAGTCAAACAGGCCCTATCGATGGAGGACAAGGATTTCGGGCCGCTATTGGAGCAACTCAATTTGCCCGCCGGCAGGCTGGGAACCCCGCGCGACATTGGCGCTTGCGTCCTTTACCTGGTCACCCCGGCAAGCGAATGGGTCACCGGGCAATGCATGAGAATTGCAGGCACTGTATAGTGATCGGCAGGCCTATCGTTTGGCCAAACTAACCTGAGGGAATTTGTAAGATGAAACTCCATTCCAGCCTTGGTCCCAACCCGCGTCTGGTACGCATGTTCCTAGTCGAAAAAGGGATCAGCGAAGACCAGTGCCCGCGCATCCATTACGACATTATCGCTGGCGAGAACCGCCAGAGCGATAAGCTGACGGGATTAAATGCTCTGCAAACACTGCCGGTTGTCGAGCTGGACGACGGCACGATCCTGACCGAAAGCTGGCCGATATGCGAATATATCGAGGAAATTCATCCAGAGCCCAACCTGTTCGGTGAAACAGCCAAAGAACGTGCCGAGATTCGCAAGTGGGTTCGCCTGTTCGATCAGGAGGTGGTCGTGCCAATGACGATGGGTTTTCGCGCCACTGGCGGGCGACCAATGTTTGAACCGCGCATGCCTGTTGTAAGCGAAGCAGCAGGTGCAGAGCTAAGCGCAATGGCCGATGCAAAATGGCGCTGGTTTGATGAGGTACTGGGGAATCGCAATCACTTTACCTTGGGACGGTTCACCTTTGCCGATCTGATCGTCTTCTGCTTTGCCAATTTCGGCTTCACCATTGGTTGGAAATTGCCCGAGGGCACCGACAATCTTGGGCGTTTCATCGAGACGCACAATCAACGGGAAAGCGCAGGAATCTGGCAGCAGGCTGAGTAGTGCCAGACCTGTCAGGCAAGGCTGCAATCGTCACCGGCTGTGCATCGGGCATCGGTGCTGCCACTCTACGGCGATTGCGAGAGGATGGCGCCAAGGTACTTGGCACCGATATTGACGAGGCCACTGGTAATAAAATTTGCCAGAAAACGGGTGCAAGCTTTGCTGTTCAGGATGTGTCCGATCGAGCAGGCTGGGAGGAAATCGTCGCTAAGGCTGTCAGTACATTCGGGCGGCTCGACATCCTCGTAAACAATGCCGGCATCGTTTCGGGTGCTTCGATTGGCGATGTAGATGATGAGACCTGGGACAGGGTCATTGCGGTAAACCTGACCGGAACGATGGCCGGCTGCCGCGCCGCGATTTCTGCGATGAAAGATAATCCAGGTGGCGCAAAGGGTTCGATCATCAATATCTCTTCCACCACCGCTATGGCACCCCTGCCAACCGATGTTGGCTATTCCGCCAGCAAGGGCGGCGTGCGCGTTCTGTCAAAATCGGTCGCAACCTGGTGCGCGCAGCAAGGTTACGCAATTCGTTGTAATACAGTGATCCCCGGCGCGACCGAGACCGGCATTCTCAATGCGGCAGAAGAAGCGACTCCGGGGCTAAAGGCTGCGGTTGCAGCTACCTCCCCCATGAACCGGTTGGCCGACCCGGCCGAAACAGCCGCTGCCATCGCTTTCCTCGCCTCAGACGAGTGCCCTTTCATGACCGGGGCTGAGTTGCTGGTTGATGGCGGCGCGCTATCAATTCACCCCGGCTTCTAGTCGCGTCCCAACTTGGTGAGATAGCCACTGCTGCGCATTTGCCCGGCAGTCCAAGCGAAAATGCCCATCGCTAAGACACCGGAGACTAGGCAGACTGCGAATACCGCAATGCCGAGCGATATCGCCCCATAGCTGGGCTGGAGCCAATCGCTAACCCATCCGATGACTGCGAGGCCCAATGCCTGTCCGATCAGATTGTTGAAGAATAGAGCAATTGCCACAGCGAAACCGCGCTGCGATGGCTCCACGGCGTTCTGAACACCTGAAAGGATTGGAGCCTGGCTGGCAACGTAAATGCCATATGCCAGTGCAAAGAAGCCCAAGAATAACCAAAAAGACCCTGAAGCAAGGCTAAACCCCAGTGGAAGTACGCAAAACAGACTGACTGCGCCGGGCAACCAGGCACGCCAACGCTCATCGATTCTTGTCAACCAGTCAGTCAGGTATCCGCCCATCACAGGGCCGGGTATCCCTCCGATCAGGAATGCGAGGCCAAGGTAGATTGCGACATCTCCTGTTGAGACGTCAAAATTACGCAGCATCACCGCCGCCATCCAGAATGCCAGTGCGTATCCGATCATGATCTGTGCTGCCCAGCCGACGGATAGTCCCATGAAAACTCGATTCCCGACCAGGGAAGAGATCGTTTCTTTCAGAGATGTTTGTTCAATACTTGCCCCAACCGGTGCGTAGCGCCCACGCTGTGGCTCACGCACGGTCAAGTATAGTAGAGCGCCGATGATGACTCCCGGCACGCCCATTAAGACGAAAGCCCAGCGCCAGCCAAACGCTTCGGCCAAAAGTCCACCCGCCATCAAACCGGTAACCGTACCCAGCGTTGCTCCCCAGGTGAGGAAACCCATGGCCTTGGCCAGTTCCTCCCGTCGGAAATAGTCGGCAATCAGCGATTGCGAGGCAGGACCGCTGCACCCCTCTCCTACACCCACGCCGGTGCGCGCAAGGAAAAGCGTGAAGAAACCAACTGCAGCGCCACACATCGCTGTCATGACACTCCAGAACGTAATCGCAGCTGCAATTATGTTCTTGCGCACTGAACGATCGGCAAGGCGCGCAGCTGGAAACCCAATCAGGACATATGTAGCGGTAAATGCCAGCCCGCCCAGCAGGCCGAGCTCAAAATCCGAGAAGGCAAACTCAGCCTTGATATCTTCCAGCAAGATCGAAAATACCAGCCTGTCGGCGACGCTAAATAAGCTGGTAAGCGTCAGCAGCGCCAGAACATACCAGCGGTAAATGCCCTTCGTTTTGGGGCTATCAGCGCTCTGGTCGGGCGAAGAGGCCATTATCCACCGGGATCTCGACACCAGTCAAAAACCGCGATTCATCGCTCGCGAGATAGAGCACGGCATTGGCGACATCTATGGGTGCTCCAAGCGAATCCTTGGGCAGCACTCCTTCCGGAATTTCCATCGGTGGCTCACCTGCGCGGCCGGAGACCCCCTGAACCATGGGCGTTTCGATACCGCCCGGCATCAGGACATTGCAGCGGATCTTGTTCTCTTCATCCTGGCAGAACATAGCGATAGACTTCGTCATTGACCTGATTGCGCCCTTGGCGGCTGTATAGGCCGGGATATTGCCATATCCCATCAATGACGCAGTCGATGACATATTGATGATCGAACCTCCGCCGGACATCGCCATCAGCGGGATGGCATATTTGCATCCCAGGAACGTGCCCTCGACATGGATGGCCATATGCAGGCGAAAATGATCCAGTGAACATTCGAGGATATCTTCGAAAATCACATTGCCTGCATTGTTCACCAATATGTCGAGCCGACCATATCGCTCCTCAATAGCCGCAAAGACATGTTTCCATTGATCTTCCTGCGTTACGTCGAGTTCATAGGCGTCCCCCTGAATTTCTTCAGCAATCTTATGCGCCAACTCGACTTCACGATCGGTCACGATGACGTGGGCGCCCTCTTCAGCCAATCTTTGGCAATCTGCCTTTCCCAATCCCATCGCGCCGCCGGTAACCAGCGCAACCTTGCCTTTCACACGTCCTGCCACGCATTACCCTCCTCGCTTCCCAATTTCGTTCAAACTAACTGCACTCATTCCTGAAACCACTGTCGAAAGGGATGGGGGCTCGTCATTCTGCAAAAATGCCAGTCGCCTTGCCTGCCCGCGCCGCTAGATTTCTGGACGAGGGAGAAGAGTAAGGATGGACCAGGCAGAGATCGAACGGATCAAGTCCCTGATGGAATGGGAAGGAAATCGAACAAGTCCGCCCAAAGGCTTTCCCGAACTGCCAAACTTGCCCGCAGCGCGATATACGGACGCAGATTTTTTCGAGCTCGAGAAAGAGCACATATTCGGAAAGAGCTGGCTTTTCGCC
>DMWU01000231.1 GCA_003483125.1 Erythrobacter sp.
CCCCCCCCCGGGGCACTGCCCGGCGCGTAAAGCGCCACAATTCGGGCGAAAGGAACCGGTGTGCGATGGGCGCAAGATAACGATTGCGGGCGAGTTGTTCGCGCCGCGGCATGTAGGCTTTCAGCTTGTCAGCCAGCCAGGTTTTCGATCTCTTGCCAGTCATCTCGCGGTCCACGCCTTGCGCCTGCCAGTGCTGTTACGCAAGTGCGATAGGCAGGTTATTCGGCAGAATGATTACTATGGTCGATATGGGTATGCGAATTCGCCTGACCAAGGGCTGAATCGCGCTGTACGAGAATTACCCCTTTTCGCGCATCAGGCGAGCCTTGTCCCGCTTCCAATCGCGTTCCTTTATAGTCTGCCGCTTGTCATGTGCCTGCTTACCTTTGGCGAGCGCCAATTCCACCTTTGCCCGCCCCTGGCTGTTGAAATAGATTGAGAGCGGCACCAGCGTCATGCCCTTGCGCTCGACAGCACCGAACAGCCTGTCAATCTCGCGGCTATGCAGCAGTAATTTGCGCGGCCTGCGTGGTTCGTGGTTCAGGCGATTCCCATGGCTGTATTCAGGAACATTGGCATTGATCAGCCACACTTCGCCGTCGCGAACTTCGGCATAACTTGCCGCGATTGACGCTTCGCCCGCACGAAGCGACTTCACCTCGGTTCCCTGCAGCGCAAGGCCGGCCTCGAATTTGTCCTCGACATGATAATCGAACCGCGCACGGCGATTCTCCGCGACGGTCTTCTGCTTGTCAAAGGTGGTGGGCTTCGGTCGGGCCATAATGGCGTTGCCCTTTACGGAAGGCGCGCAGGATGGGAAAGAGCAAATCGGGATGAGGAGCAATTACATATGATGGACCGGCGTTCGGTAATGTTTGCAATGGCGGCTGCACCTGCGGCTGCGCAGATGAAGTTTCCCAAACTGAAGGTTTATGAGGCGCGCAAGATTGTATCGATGTCGCGCTCGCTCCCGCATGCACGATTCATGGCGGTTGCCGATGGCATTATCATTGCGCTAGGCAATAGCCTGGAAGAATTAAGGGCATGGACCACTGGTAGGGAAATCGAACTGGATAGAAGCTTTGCAGACAAGGTGATCTTTCCCGGACTTGTCGACCCGCATATCCATCCGATCCAAAGCGCGGTGATGCTTGGTCTCCCATTCCTTGCCCCTGATGACTGGCAGCTGCCGTCCGGCAGCTGGCCCGGTATTTCAGGCCAGGAGGCGTATCACGCAGCGCTGAGAGATATCGTAGAACGAAGCGATGCCGACCCCCTCATCGTTTGGGGGCATCACGAATTATTCCACGGCCCTCTCGATCGTAAGATCCTGGATGAAATCTCCCAGTCGCGACCACTATTGGTGTGGCAAAGAAGTTTTCACGATATCTATGCCAATTCGGCGGCTCTTGGCTGGATGGGTCTTGCTGACAGAGAGGCATTCGAATCCGCAATGGTCTCTGGCCACGTCGAACCCGGGCATAGCGATTTTGAACGCGGGATATTCTCTGAAACTGCCCTGCAAGTTGCATTGGGCAAACTTCAATCTGTGCTGTTGGCGCCGGGAACGCTCAGTAAGGGATTTGCGGGCCTATTGCAGATGATGGGAGAACGCGGTGTCACAACGACCTGCGATCTCGCCACAGGGATATTCGCCCGCTTCGACCAAGAGGCCATGCTTATTTCTAACGCGTTTGGCAGCGCCGGAGCGAAGGCGCGGGTCAACCTGATGCCAATTGCCGCCGAGCTCGACGAATTCGACACGCTTGATGAATGGCTTGCTGGGCGACGCGAGCGCTTCACATCGGACAATGTAATGCTGAAGCGGCGCGTCAAATTATTCGCCGATGGGGCCTTCTTCGCGCAGAACATGCGGATGGGCTCCCCGGGATACTCCGATGGCCATTTGGGCAAATGGCTCACCCAGCCGAGCGACCTTTATGGGCAAATGATCCGCTATTGGGACAATGGCTTTTCCCTACACATCCATGTGAATGGTGATGAGGGTGCGGCGATTGTGCTGGATGGCATTACCCAGCTTAGGGCGAGAAATGGCCAGGATATCGTGCTTGAACACCTTGGCTATTGCACCGAGGCACAAATTGGCCGGATTGCCGATATGGGCCTGCAAGTCTCCGCACAGCCCAACTATATCCGCGTCTTGGGCCAAGCATATTCCAAGGGAGGATTGAGTGCCGATCGTGCCTCGTTGATGAACAGGCTTGGCTCATTGGAGCGCGCCAATGTACCGCTAGGCCTGCATAGTGATTTCAACATGGCGCCTATCGATCCGTTTTATCTCGCCTGGATCGCCCAGACACGAGAGGGCATTGATGGCGTGGTGCGCGGCCCCGCCGAACGCATCAGCCGGGAGAAGGCATTGCGGGCAATCACGATCGAAGCAGCCCAAGTGATTGACATGGATGACCAGGTGGGCACACTTGCCGCGGGTAAAAAGGCCGATTTTGTCGTCCTTAACGAAGATCCGTTCGAAGTCGAAACTGCCGCAATGAAGGAATTGCCAATCGTCGCGACAGCTTTTGAAGGCCGCGTCTAAGTCCCTTCAAAGATCGGTGGGCAGAGTCGGTTCGCTGAGCAGCTTCTCCATACGTTCCCACCGTGCATCTTGATCAGGACCGGCGCTTTCAACGCTTGCCTGCACCATGTCACGGCCAAGGCCATAATTGATCACATAGCTTCGATATGTGTCAGAGAAGCGAAGTGACTGCTGCGCCCGCTCAGGTGAAACGAGTAAGTACTTCTGCAGCTGCAGCTTTGCAGTTTCCGCATCAATTTCGTCCGCTAGGTAGCTGGCCGAAATTGTATAGAGCGCGGGGCCAAGAGCGCGCCTGGCGGCCCTCAATTTCGCGTAAGTTTCGAGCTTTTCGGCCGGCAATCCTGCCAATGGAGCCAGAACCTTGGTCTCAAAATCAAGCTGCTCATCGCCAGGGAATGCCAGATCGATCCCGTAATTGGCCGAACCTTCAGCAATCAGGGACTGAGGCGAATAAAGCGGATAGACCGAAAATTCGATCCAACCCTTGTCATCAACCAGGTTCTTTTCGAGCAAGGCATTGAATGCGTGGTGGCCGGGATATCCTTCATGACATCCCAGATCGACCGCGCGGTTCAGCCTAATAGGCAAGTCGGTATTTATCTCGATTTTCGAACGATACCCGCCCTGGTAGTAGTTATATCCACCCCAAGGTTTGTCAGTCACGAATTCGAGTGTGAAGCTCTCATCGTCGGGCAAGCCGATATGTGCGATCGTGCGGCGCTTACATTCCGCGATGGCCGCATCCATAACGCTGCCTAGGCGCTCGGAAGGTATATTGAATTGGCTATCGAAATTATCCAGCCTTCGCCATAGAGGCCCCTCGCCCGGAACCAGTGCATCAATTTCGACGATGACCGGATCGAGCGTTTCCAGATCGATTAACTCAACATTGACGCCAAACAGCCCTTTCGCCTCTTCGACAAAAGGTATTTCTTCGCCCTGCATCATTCTGAGCCGGGTTCGCGCCGCTGTAAGCTGGGCGACGAGGAAACGCGCACGACGCTCATTATCGGAGTCGCCCTCTGACCCATCATCTACGAATTCTTGCGCCCTCTGGCTAAGCTCTTCCGACCTTCGGGAAAGATCGGTCAGAGTCTGCTCTTGCGCCTCAGCGACGGCGCGTTGTTGAACATCCTCAGGCCCATAATAGGCATCGATATAACCTGCTTCCGTCTCGCCAATAGTTAGCTGGAGCAGCAAATAGTCTTGAGCGATTTCATCCAGAGCCGCCGAAGAATCTGACTCTTGAGCGCAACCAACAGCCAAGAGGCCGACTAACGGTAGGAGATACTTCTGCATCAGATCAGTCCTGCGTGTTCCAGTGCCGCATCGACCGCCTTGCGAGATGCCTCGCTGGCATTGACCAGCGGCAAGCGCACATCGGGCTCGATCCAGTCATGCACCTTGCTCAATGCATATTTGGCTGGCGCGGGTGAGGCATCGCTAAACATCGCATAATGAAGCGGGAACAGCCGATCGTTGATCTCGCGTGCCTTTACCAGGTCGTTGGCTGCGATTGCCTCGTGAAATTGTGCGCACAGGGCGGGTGCGACATTGGCAGTCACGGAAATGCAGCCAGATCCACCCGCGGCGGAATGCGGCAGCCATAATTCGTCATTGCCCGAAAGCTGGCAGAAATCATTGGACAGGCCCATGCGATGGTCGGCCACGCGTGACAGATCGCCGCTCGCATAATTGATCGCTACGATATTCCTGGGATACTTCTGTGCCAGCGCGACCACAGTATCGTCTTCGATATCGGTTACAGTACGGCTGGGCACGTTGTAGAGCACGATCGGGAGGTCGCAATTCTCTGCCAGGAAGCTGAAATGCGCAATCAGGCCTTCCTGGCTAGGTCGGTTATAGTAGGGCGCGACGCACAACCCCGCTGCCGCTCCGGCTTTCTTGGAGAAGTTCATGTGGAGCAGCGCGTTACGCGTATCGTTGCTGCCGCATCCGGCAATGACGGGAACGCGACCCGCGGCCTGTTCGATACAAAGCTCGATCACGCGATGATGCTCGGCATTTGAAAGCGTCGAGGCTTCACCCGTAGTCCCACAAGGCGCAAGTGCGGAGCTGCCCAGCTCTATCTGCCAATCGACCAGGCGCCTGAACGCAGCTTCGTCGATCATTCCATCGCGAAAAGGAGTCGCTAGAGCGGGAATTGAGCCGCTGAACATTGTAATCTTTCCCTTCTTAACTGCATAAGCCGATGATATATCAACTAATGCAGCAGGTGCGTATTTGCATTAAGCGCCTGATAAGGAGCAGACAGGCAAGATGTCCAGCATGGAAAATAAGGCATTGGGCAAACCTTTGGCCAGCTTGGCCATTTTGGCGACCACTGCGCTATCCTTTTCGGTGCCTGTTGCCTCTGAATCGATAGAGCGTTGGGAAATGGCACGGGCAGAGTTGGTTGCTGCCCAACCTAAACAGGCTGGCATCGTGGTCGAAAGGTGGAAGTTCTTGACCGAGAACGAACTCCAATCATTCGACGATTACGCGGGGTTTGTGCTGGCCAATCCCGGTTTTCCTCGTGAGAGCCTGTTAAGGCTGCGCGCAGAGCAACGCTTGGACAGCGAGCCCGTAGCACCGGAAAAGCTGGTGGCATTTTTCGATCAGCACTCCCCTCTCACCAATGCTGCTCGCGCCCGATATGCGCTTGCGCTTGGCGCGATGGATCGCTCTGAAGCGACCGATATTGCGCGGGCGGCCTGGCGTGGTGGCCCGATGAGCGAAACAAGCGAAGCATATCTGCTGGGTCGTTTCGCGAATGCGTTCACACAGTCCGACAATGACGCACGTATGGACGCCCTGCTTTGGCACGGCGCACAGGATGCCGCCGCCCGGCACATTCTGATGACTTCGCCGGACAAGCTCGCTCTTTTCCAGAAGAGGCTGGGCCTGTTTGAAGAACGCCCTGTTGACGATCCGATCGAAATTGAGCGTTCGGCACTCAGCGATCCGGGCCTCGTCTACAACCTCATGCGCTATTATCGAAAATATCGCAGGCTTCCGAAAGCAATCGCGACGCTGGCAGACCGGCCCAACTTCGATTCCCTGCCCCACGATGCGGAGGATATGGTCGGCGAGATGCTGGTCATTGCGCGCGGGGCCGGCTCGCGTCCTGCGATGAAGATCGCAGCATCGGTCGATGACCTGTTCGCACCGGGAACCGACATCAGCCAATTGTCCTATCGACTACGCGACGATTACACATCGCTCATGTGGCTTGGCGGCACCAAGGCATTGTGGAACCTGAAGGACGGCAAGTCTGCGGCACCGCTATTCTATCGTTATGGCGCGGCTGCACGCACTCCTCAGACACGGTCAAAAGGATTCTATTGGGCGGGTCTAGCAAGCAATCAGGCTGGCGACCGGGCAGAGGCTGAACGATATTGGAACCTAGCCGCCGATTATCCAAACCGATTTTATGGCATGCTTGCCCTTGCGGAGCTTGGACGCGAGGTTCCGGAACTAAGCGAGCGCGCGGTGGCCGAGATCAGCCCTGAAATGCGGGCTGCATTTGATGCGGCGCCTTTGACCATGGCCGTTCGTGAAGTAGCCAAGGATGCACCGTGGCGTACAGGCATCCAATTCTATAGAGCCATTTCAGGACAGGCTGAAAGCGTCGAGGATCATTTGCTGGTCGCCGACCTGGCAACCCAGACGCGTAGGCGCGATCTGGCGGTGAACCTTGGCGAAGCGGCGCAGGCTGATGGCCATTCCGGCTTCACGGCGATTGGCTATCCCACCATGACCCTGCCCCCCGGAATGGACTGGACCATGGTTCACGCAATCGCCCGTCAGGAAAGCCAGTTTGCGCAAAATGCCATCAGTCACGCTGGTGCACGCGGATTGATGCAACTCATGCCGGGTACTGCGCGAGAGCAGGCTGGTAAGCTGGGCATGACCTATATGCGGGCGAACCTGATCGATAGCCCCAGCTATAATATCCAACTGGGCAATGGCTATTTTGCGCGCATGATGGATTACTACGGCGGTGCATATCCGCTCGCCATCGCGGCCTATAATGCCGGCCCGGGCAATGTGAACAAATGGCTCCGACGCAATGGCGACCCGCGCAATGGCGGGATTAGCTGGATTGAGTGGATCGAACGGGTCCCGATTTTCGAGACGAAGAATTACGTCCAGCGGGTAATCGAGAATGCAGCGGTCTATGAGCAGCTCTATCCCACAAATGCGCGATCCGGCTTGCCACGAACGGCTGGTAACTTCCTCAACTGAGATTGCGCATGAAAGACAGTGGCGATCCGATAACTCCGTTGGGAATGGCGGCGCTCAAGGCGCGTTATGATCATTTGCTGGGAACCGAACGGCCCGAAATAGTCGAGATTGTCAGCTGGGCGGCCGGTAATGGCGACCGCAGCGAGAATGGCGATTATCTCTATGGCCGCAAGCGCATGCGTGAAATCGATCGCGAATTGGCGCATCTCGCTCGCCGAATGAAGTCTTTGCGCGTTGTCGATCCCTGCGAGCAGCCTAACAAGGCGCGGGTCTATTTCGGTGCGACGGTCACACTTGCCGATGAGGATGATGCAGAGATGATTGTTACAATCGTCGGCGACGATGAACAGGATGCCAGTAATGGCAGGATCGGCTGGAATGCCCCGATGTCGCGCGCATTGCGTGGGGCCGAAATCGGGGATTTGCGCACTGTCAGGCTTCCATCGGGTGCAAAGGAGTGGGAAATTGTGGCGATTGATTATGCCTGACCCCATTCGCCCTACCCTGCTTCTCTTTCTAGCTGCGGCAATCGCTTTCCCTCTTGCAGCGAAAGACAGCTTGGGCGTGTTTTCAGGCTGGGCAGCATTCCGCGACCCCGTAACCCCGCGCTGCTACGCGATTGCCAAACCTGATCCCACCGCTCGTGCAAATGACCACTCGCCATATGCCAGCATTGGTAGCTGGCCCGGAAATGGCATCCGCAACCAGCTGCATATTCGCCTTTCCCGAAATAAAGCCCGAAACGCGCGCATCACATTGCGCGTCGGGAGAAGGAACTTCACACTAAATGGTAGCGGTGGCGACGCCTGGTCCCGCGACGCAGCCATGGATGCTTCGATCGTTGCGGCGATCCGTTCTACAGACCGCATGTTCGTTCGCAGCATTGGAACAAATGGCCGCCGCTTCACCGACACTTATGCGTTGGCTGGTGCCGCAACCGCAATCGATGCGGCTACGCTCGCCTGCTCGCGCACAGCACGCTAGCCAAAACCGACAAGCATCACTATATGCGCCGCTCCCATGGCCGATACGCAGCTCATGTCTATTCCCGGGCAGAATGATCCGGTACCCGTCGCGCGCGACATCACGCCGCGC